>NZ_JAAGPH010000145.1:0-18905 GCF_017104705.1 Burkholderia sp. Se-20373
TCTCGCGGTCGGGTCGATCACCGCCGGCTCGCTGTACCAGAAAGGCAAGCTCGCGCAGAGCGACCTGCGCACGGCGGTTGCCATCCAGAACTTCGGTGCGGCCATCGTCGCGGCCATCTTCGTCGCGCTGCTGCACGAGACGCGCTGGATCGGCGCGCCGGCGCTGTGGGTGTCGCTCGTGTGGGGCGTCGTGTTCCTGTCCGGCGGCGCGGTCACGATGCTGATGTGGATGCTGCGGCGCGGCAACGCCGCACGCGCGACGTCGCTGCTGTTCCTCGCGCCGCCGCTGGCCGCGCTGCAGGGCTACTGGCTGTTCGGCGAGACGCTCGCGGCGATCCAGCTCGCCGGCTTCGCGCTCGCGCTGGTAGGCGTCGTGCTCGCGCGGCGCTGACGCGGCCGACCGTGTGAGGGCGCCATGCAGCCGCGCCCACACCAGCCGCCACGCGCATCGAATACCGGCCGCGCGAACGCCCGTTACACGGCATCGCTGCACCCGCCCGGCGCACCGTGCACCACGGCGATGCGGCCCGTCTCGCCGAAGCAACGCGAAATCGCCGGATCGCACGCCCGGCGCGGCGCCGCGCCGCGATTGCGCTTATGATGGGCGCCTTGATTTCGTTCCGGAACTCCTTTCATGACATCCGCCGATTACGCCAGCCGCCAACGCGCGATCATTGCCGAACTGAACGTCGCCCCGCACTTCGACGCCGAGGCCGAAATCGACCGCCGCGTCGAGTTCCTCGCGCAATACCTGCGTTCGACCGGCCTGCGGACCTACGTGCTCGGCATCAGCGGCGGCGTCGATTCGTCGACGGCCGGCCGGCTCGCCCAGTTGTCGGTCGAAAAGCTGCGCGCGGGCGGCTACGATGCGCGCTTCATCGCGATGCGTTTGCCGAACGGCGTGCAGAACGACGAAGCCGATGCGCAGCGCGCGCTCGCGTTCGTCCGCGCGGACGAGGAATTGACCGTCAACGTGAAGCCGGCCGCCGACGCGATGCTCGCCGCGCTGGTCGCGTCCGGCCATGCGTTCGAGACGCCGGCCCAGCAGGACTTCGTGCACGGCAACGTCAAGGCGCGCGAGCGCATGATCGCGCAGTACGCGGTGGCCGGCGCGCGGCGCGGCATCGTGATCGGCACCGATCACGCGGCCGAATCGCTGATGGGTTTCTTCACGAAGTTCGGTGACGGCGGCGCGGACATCCTGCCGCTCGCGGGGCTGAGCAAGCGTCGCGTGCGTGCGGTGGCCCGTGCGCTCGGCGGCGACGAACTGATCGTGATGAAGGTGCCGACCGCCGACCTCGAGGAACTGCGCCCGCTGCGCCCCGACGAGCACGCGTACGGCGTCACCTATGACGAGATCGACGACTTCCTCGAAGGCAAGCCCGTCGCCGACCACGTGTACGAAACGGTGCTGCGCTTCTACGACGGTTCGCGCCACAAGCGCGCGCTGCCGTACACGATGTTCGACTGGCCGGCCGCGTAAGCCGCCCAGATTAAAAAAACGCCGCGCGCACCGTCATGGCTGCGCGCGGCGCCCTGCCGACAGGCACCGTTACGCGTGCCCGCCCGTCTTCGTCGCCTGCAGCGCACGAATCCGCATCCGCGCCCCCGTATCGCTGACCGTTGCGTCATACATCGCCGCGAGATCGCGCTTGAGCGCGGTGCGCGAGCCGCCGTCGAGATACACCATGTGCCCCGACGGATAGAAACGCGCGGACAGGTTCTGCCGCACCTTCTGATCCTCGAGCGGCATTTGCTGCAGGTCGATCACGGTCTGGTAGAACGGCGTGACGAAATCGTAGAGGCCGTTCGCCGACAACACCTTCAGGTCGACGTTCAACGCCATCACCGCCGCGAGATCGCCGGCCGTGTAGAGGATCACGTTCCCCTGCGCATCGATGCCCTGCTGCGCGCCGGTCGGGTCGGTGTGGTGGAAATCCCAGTTCTGGAACGCCTGGTCGTTCAGGTCGGTGAACGCGGAACTCGACGTGAACTTCAACTGCTCGTTCAGGTAGCTGTTCCACATTGCCGTATAGACGCCCGTCACGGCCGTCATCGTCGGATCGTTGCCGCCGGAGTTCGGGTCGATCTTGCCGGCGATGCCCGACGAGATCCCGGTCACGCGGCCGTCGTACGAACCGAGCGCCAGCCCCTGTGCCTGCAGCAACGTCGTCAGGAACAGCGAATTGCCGCGCGCGTTGTAACCCGCAATGTCGAGCCCCCACGTCTGCAGCGTCGCCGTGTCGATGCCCGTGTATTGCGACAGCTTCTTCACGGCGGCGGGGTCGGCATGCGGCACGTTGCGCAATGCGGTCAGGTAGTCGGTGCGCGCGAACTGCGCGACTTCCTCGACGAACGCGCCGAGATCGGTCGGCGCCGGCGTGACGCCGAGTTTCTTGTGATACCACGCATCGGCCGCCGCGGTCGGTAGCGCGCCGACCGGGTTGCCGGCCTGCCGGTAGTCGAGGATCGACGATTGCAGCGTGATGCCGTTCAGGTCGACGCCGTCCTCGTGCAGCTTGTACGCGAGCACGCAGCTGCGCGCGGTGCCGTACGATTCGCCGAACAGGTATTTCGGCGAATTCCAGCGGTTGTTCTTCGTCAGGTAGCGCTTGATGAACTGCTTCAGCGAATCCGCATCCTGGTCGACGCCCCAGAAGTTGCGATTCTTGTTCGGCGCGACAGCCGCCGAATAGCCGGTGCCGACCGGGTTGATGAACACCAGGTCGCTGTGGTCGATCATGCTGTCCGGGTTGTCTTCCATCTGGTACGGCGCGGGCGGCGTGAAGCCCGGCATCGACGTCTTGATGCGCTTCGGCGCGAACGAGCCCAGCAGCACGAACACCGACGACGAGCCCGGCCCGCCGTTATAGAAGAACGTCACGGGCCGCGTTTCTTCCTTCGCGCCGTCGGCCGTGAACGCGACGTAGAAGAGCTTCGCGGCCGGCTGCGAACTGCTCGGATCGACCGTCACGAGGTGGCCGGCCGTCGCCGTGTACGCGATGCGCTTCCCGTCGATCAGGATCGTGTGATGCGTGATCGCGGCCGCCTCGGTCGTGTCGGTCACCGAGTCGTCGGGGCCATTGCCGTACGCGACCGGATCGAAGAACGGCTGGTCGCGCCCGTGGCTCAGCGCGACCGGGTTGATGGTCGGCGGCACGCCATGCGAGTTGTGGTCGCCGTGATGCAGCGGATACACGCCGCCGGAAGATGCGGAATCGATGCCCATCGTGCTGCTCCTGGAGGTGAGAAAAAGGCGCGGACAAGGAAGCCCGCGCCATACGGAAAGACGTATCCCGCGGCCGTCAGCTCGACGGCTTGCGCGTCAGGATCGCGGCGAGCTGCGCGCCGTTCGGGCTGCCGAGGCCCGTACACGCATCCCAGCCCTGCGCGGCCGCGTACGTACCGTTCGATCCTTGCGTGATGTCGCGCAGCGCACCCGGATTCTTGTAAAGCACCGGATTGATCCAGCCGGCAGTCGCACCGCCCGCCGCCGCACTCGCCGCCGCATTGATCCGTGCAATCAGCGCGGCCCACAGCGGCGCGACCGCGCTCGTGCCGCCCATCACCGTGGCCGTGCCCGCGATCGACACTTCGTAGCCGGTCTGCGGCGACGCGTCGCCGGCCACGTCCGGCACGCCGCGTTTCGCGAGCGGTGTGCGGCTGCCGTCGGCGCGCGTGACGGTGAGCCCCTGCTGCCACGCCGGCAGGTCGAACAGCGTGCTGACGCCGCCCCCGCCCGCGCCGCCGCCGGCCGCCTCGTCGTTCCACGTGACCTCGCTGCGGATGCCCTGCCCGGGCAGCGCGTCGAGCTGCGTGCCGCCGCAGCCGAGCACGTACGGGCTCGAGGCGGGGAAGTCGACATGATCGGCGCCGTCCTGCAACCCGTCGCCCGAACCGCTGTCGCCCGATGCCGCGCACACCGTGATGCCCTGCGCGGCGGCCGCCTGCAGCACGCGGTTGAACGCCTGCGCGGACTGCGCCTGCCAGATCGCCTCCGGGCCGCCCCAACTGATCGAGATCACCGACGGCTTGTGGGTCGTGTCGCTGACGGCCGCGTTGACGGCCTGGATGAAGCCCGCGTCGCTGTTCGGCGCGAAGTAGACGGCAATCTTCGCGGCCGGCGCGATCGCGCCGGCGATCTCGATGTCGAGCGCGACTTCGCCGTCCGGGCCGCTCGGGTCGCCGGTCGGCGTGTTGCGGCCGGTGCCGACGTTTACGTCGACGAGCGTCGGCGGTGTCGTGATGCCGAGCCCGCGAAAATACTGCTGGATGTCGGCCGCGCGGTAGCCGCCGCCGAGCTCGATGATCGCGATGCATTGCCCGGCGCCGTCGCCGGCCGGGAAGCCGTACAGCGATGCCAGCTGGATCGGGGTGAACGTGACGCCCGCCGCGCCGCCGCGCGCGGGCTTGAACGGCGGCCGCAGCCGGAAGTGCGGCCGCGCCTGCGGGCGGCTGTCGAGGCCGAGCACGGCCGTGACGGCATCGCCGAGATCGTCGGGCAGCGCGATCGGGCCGGAGCGGCCGCGATACTGGCCGATCGACCGATGCTCGAAGCGCTCGAGCTTGACGCTGAACGCGGCTTCGAACTGCTGGATCGTGCCGGACAGCACGACGACGCTTTCAACGGGATCGACGCGATCGACCGTCAGCTGATGGCGATGCGCGAAGTCCTCGGCCTTGCGAATATCGTCGGGATTGGCGGAAAAGCGTTGCGCGAAAGTGGCGCGCGACACCGGTTTCGCTTGCGCGTCGCCGGTAGCGAGCTGGTGAAGCAGCGTATCGAGTTGCCCTTCTTCCTGCCGCCGCAACATGATCGTGACGTGGATGCGTTCTGCCGGATCGCACGGGCCGAGGCACTTGGACTCGGCGACGATTCGGGGTTCACGGTCGGCGTGAAGATGCCTAGCCATGTTCAGACCCTCCTTGGTACCGCGTTGCACGGAACAGCCAGGAAATCGGACAGGGCCGGCGGGAGACGGTTCCGTTCGGTCGGTCGGGTTCGCGCAGCGCGAAGTTACAGGGAGTTTAGAACAGTCAGACGATTTGCGCGCACGCCCTTCCGCGACGGGGCGCACGCACGGGCCGGCGTTGCGCACGGCCTGCATCGGGTGCGGCAACGCACCGCGCAACCTGCGCCGGCGCGACGCCGCATCGGGTCTCAGTCCATCGACAGGCGCAACGCGAAGCCGATCAGCGCCGCGGAAAACGTCCAGCGCTGCACCGTCTGCGCGAGCGGATGCGCGCGCATCCATGCGGCGATCCGCGACGCACCGAACACGCACGCGAGGTCGAAGCACACGCCGGCCGCCACCAGCAGCGCGCCCAGCTCGAACATCTGCAACACGACCGGCCCGGCCTCGGGACGCACGAACTGCGGCAGCAGCACCGAGCAGAACAGCAGCGCCTTCGGGTTCAGCAGGTTGGTGAGCAAGCCCTTCACGAACGACTGGCGCAGCGCGCCCGCCGCCGCCGCATCGCCGTCGCCGAGCGCGAATACGGGCGAGCGGAACACCTGGATCGCGACATAGGCGAGATAGAGCGCGCCGCCGTAGCGGATCACTTCGTACAGCCACGGCGCGCTGCGAATCAGCGCCGCGACGCCGCAGGCGGACAGCGTCACGTGCGCGGTGCGCGCGAGCGACAGGCCAGCCGCCGCCGCCATCCCCGGCCGCACGCCGCGGCCGATGCTGGTCTGCAGCACCAGCGCCATGTCCGGCCCCGGCACCGCGTAAATGGCCGCCAGCGCGGCAAGATAAATCAACAGCAAATGCGTGGAAATCATGGTCTGCCCCTGTCCTCTTACGACGATATATTGCCGCCAGAGGGCGAGGGATTATTGGCCATCTTTGGTTCAGGATTGGCGATCTCTAGGGGAATCCGCCACAATCATGAAATCCATAAAAGGATTCCACCAACATGACCGAACTCGACAAAACCGACCGTGCCATTCTTGCCGCGGTGCAGCGCGACGGCCGCCTGCCGATCGCGCGCCTCGCCGATTCCGTGGGTCTTTCCGAGACGCCCTGCGCGCGGCGCCTGAAGCGACTCGAAAGCGACGGCTACATCGAGCGCTACCGCGCGCAGTTGTCACGCCAGGCGCTCGGTTTCGGCGTCGTCGCATTCGTGCTCGTGCGGTTCGCGACGCACGATCGCAAGACCGCCGACCGCTTCGAGCGGGAAGTCCTTGGCATCGAACGGATCCTGGCGTGCCACAACGTGGCGGGCACAGCCGACTATCTGCTGCAGGTCGTGGCGCGCGACCTTGACGACTACGGCACGTTCCTGCGCGAATCGCTGCGGATGCTGCCGGGCGTGACGTCGATCGAATCGGCGCTGTCGCTGCGCGAGGTCAAGCACGACGCGGGGCTGCCGGTGCCGTGATGCCGGTGGGCGGCCGGTACGCGCTAGCCGCACCCGGCGCGCCTCGGTTCGTCACGTCGACGCCGATCGATGTGGACTGCGTCGGGCCCCACCGCGGCAACACTCGCCCACATTGTTGAGGCCGGCAGCCTATGCAATGTCGGGCGGCTGGTGCGCGCGTTCGAGATCCTCGAGAAACGCTTCCACGAGCGGATTGCCGCGCCCGTTGCGCGCGACGACCATGTGGAACGTCACGTCGTAGCGCAACTGCTCCGGATTGAGCGGCGTGAGCAGCCCCTGCGCGACGTACGGCGCCGCGAAGTGCTGCGGCAGGTAGCCCAGGTGGTGGCCGGACAGGATCAGCAGCGCGACGGCCTCCATGTTGTCGGCGGTCGCGGTCACGCGGTCGGGCGTCGTCGACATCTGCGCTTCGGGCAGCGGATACGAGCGCCACGCCCATTCGAAGCCCGCGACGTCGGCCGGCGTCAGCGCGCCGGCGCCGTCGAACAGCGGATGGCCGCGCCCGCAGTACGCGACCTGGCGCTCGATGAACAGCGGCGTGTAGTGCAGCGACGGCACCCGGTGCCAGAAGTAGCCGACCGCGATCTGGATCTCGTCGCTCAGCAGTTTCTCCTCCAGATCCCCCGGCGCGCGCACGGAAATCGAGAAACGCACCGCCTCGTCGCGGGTGCGGAACGCGGCGATCGCCTCGGCAATCCGCGCGTTCTGGCTCACCGGTGTATGGCCGATCAGGCCGATGTGCAGCGTGCCGACCAGCTGGCGGTCCATGTGCCGCGCGGCCATCCCGAATTCGTCGAGCGCGGCGAGCAGCTTGCGGCTCATCGCGTGAAACCGCTCGCCCTTCGGCGTGAGCCGGAAACCGCTGCGGCCGCGCTCGCAGAGCCGGTAGCCGAGCCGCGTCTCGAGCGACGAAAGCTGCGCGCTGATCGTCGACTGCCCGACGTTCAGCACCGCCTGCGCGGCCGAGACGCCGCCTGCGTCCGTGACCGCGAGAAACACGCGGATCAACCGCAGATCGAGGGTCGACAGATTCCCCAGCACGTTCATCCCCTTCCATACATCGATGAAAATCGATGTTTACGTCGATATCTTCGCATTCTTCTTTGCGGGCCGAGCGCGTAAAACTGTGCGTCAAGCCGCGTCGCATGATACGGCAACCCCACATCGGAAGAGACAGCCCCATGAACGACCACACCCATTTCCAGCCGCTCGGCGGCAATGAAATGCCGCGCTGCGGCGGCATCGCGACGATGATGCGCCTGCCGCACGTGGCGAGCGCCGAAGGCCTCGACGCCTGTTTCGTCGGCGTGCCGTTCGATCTCGGCACCTCCAACCGCACCGGCGCGCGCTTCGGCCCGCGCCAGATCCGTACCGAATCCGTGCTGCTGCGCCCGTACAACATGGCCACGCGCGCCGCCCCGTTCGATTCGTTGCAGATCGCCGACATCGGCGACGTCGCGATCAATCCGTACAACCTGCACGATTCCATCGCGCGCATCGAAGCGGCGTACGACGCGATCCTCGAGCACGACTGCAAGCCGATCACGCTCGGCGGCGACCATACGATCGCGCTGCCGATCCTGCGCGCGATCCACCGCAAGCACGGCAAGGTTGCATTGATCCACGTCGATGCACACGCCGACGTGAACGACACGATGATGGGCGAAAAGATCGCGCACGGCACGCCGTTCCGTCGCGCGGTCGAGGAAGGCCTGCTGCACGGCGACAAGGTCACGCAGATCGGCCTGCGCGGCACCGGCTACGCCGCCGAGGATTTCGACTGGTGCCGCGAGCAGGGCTTCCGCGTCGTGCAGGCCGAGGAATGCTGGAACAAGTCGCTCGCGCCGCTGATGGAAGAAGTGCGCGCGCGCGTCGGCGACACGCCCGTCTATATCAGCTTCGACATCGACGGCATCGACCCGGCCTACGCGCCCGGCACCGGCACGCCGGAAATCGCGGGCCTCACGGTGCCGCAGGCGCTCGAGATCATCCGCGGCGCGAAGGGGCTGAACATCGTCGGCTGCGATCTCGTCGAAGTCGCGCCGCCGTACGACCCGTTCGGCACCACGGCGCTGCTCGGCGCGAACCTCGCGTACGAGCTGCTGTGCGTGCTGCCGGGCGTCGCGTACCGCGACTGATCCCCGCGCCGCCACCTATTCCAAATCAGAGGATCCAGAGGAGCACACATAAAGATGGGGACTTCCGTCAAGCAACCCAAGCGGGCGGCGCTCGCGTCGTTCGTCGGCACCACGATCGAGTGGTACGACTTCTATAGCTACGCGACCGCCGCCGCCATCGTGTTCGGGCCGCTGTTCTTCCCCGGCGAAAACCGCTTCATCAGCCTGCTCGCGTCGTTCGGCTCGTTCGCGGTCGGCTTCTTCGCGCGGCCGCTCGGCGGCGTGATGTTCGGCTACCTCGGCGACCGCTTCGGCCGCAAGCGCTCGCTGCTCGCCACGCTGATGCTGATGGCCGTGTCGACCGTCGCGATCGGCCTGCTGCCGACTCATGCGCAAGCCGGCGTGATCGCACCGATCCTGCTCGTGCTGATGCGCGTGCTGCAAGGCATCGCGGTCGGCGGCGAATGGGGCGGCGCGGTGCTGCTCGCGGGCGAGCACGCGCCGGAAGGCAAGCGTACGTTCTTCGCGTCGTTCGCGCAGCTCGGCAGCGCGAGCGGCCTGATCCTGTCGATGCTCGCGTTCGGCGCGATCAGCACGCTGTCGAAGGAAGACATGATGAGCTGGGGCTGGCGCGTGCCGTTCCTGGCAAGCTCCGTACTGCTGATCGTCGGCTTCGTGATCCGCGCGAGCGTGTCCGAGTCTCCCGAGTTCGAGGAAGTCAGGAAGAGCGGCAACATCGCGCAAAAGCCGCTGCGCGAGGCGCTCAAGTACTGGCCGCTGCTGCTGCTCGCGATCGGTGCGAACGTGTACGGCATCGCCGGCGTGTATTTCAGCAACATCTTCATGATCAGCTACGCGACGCAGTTCCTGTCGCTCGACCGGTCGATGGTGCTGCATTGCATGACGATCGTTGCCGTGCTGCAGTTCGTCGTGCAGCTCGCGGCCGCGTTCCTTGCGCAGCGCTTCGGCACCACGCGCGTGCTGCTGATCACCGGCGCATGGGCCGCGATCGTCCCGTTCGTCATGCTGCCGCTCGTGCACATGGGCACGCCGCTGTCGATCACGGTCGGCGTCGGCCTCGCGACGCTCGCGGAATCGGGCTACTACTCGGTGGTCGCGGGCTTCGTCAGCGGCATCTTCGTCGCACGCATCCGCTACACGGCGATCTCGATCGCGTACCAGGTGTGCGGCGCGCTCGCCGGCGGCCTCACGCCGCTCGTCGCGACCATCATCGCGCAGAACACCGCGCCGCAATGGTGGCCGCTCGCGCTCCAGTACACGAGCGCCGCGATCCTGTCGTCGCTGTGTGTGTGGCTGATCTCGCGCCGCGTGAGCATCGACGATGCGGGCGTGGCGAACCGGAAGGAAACGCCGCTGCCGCGCGGCGCACGCACCGCGTAACCGCTCGCAACGGGCAGGCCCCTCGCCTGCCCGTTTTTCGTTGTGCGCCTCGGCGGTGCGTCGCACCGCCGCCCGGTTCCACACTATTCATCGCTTGCCACGCAGACGTCGCGGCAGGCTGGCGCACGCGGTCGCCCTGCCGAGCCGCGCACGACCCAGGAGACAAATCGTCATGACCCGCCCCGACACGCTCGATCTCGGTCGCACCGAATCGGCCGGCCTTGCGATCGAGCACCACTCGATCGACTACATTCCCGAACACGAGCGCCACGCGAAGCTCGCCAGCCAGGGGCCGTTCTGGTTCCTCGGCAACTTCCATTTCTTCACGATCTCGATCGGCTTCGTCGGGCCCGGCATGGGCCTGTCCGCCGGCTGGACGACGCTCGCGGGCGCGCTCGGGATCATGTTCGGCACGATCTTCATGGCGTTTCACGGCTCGCAGGGGCCCGAGATGGGGCTGCCGCAGATGATCCAGTCGCGCGCGCAGTTCGGCTATCGCGGCGTGATCGTCGCGCTGCTCGCGACGTTGTTCGTGTTCGTCGGCTTCAATGTCGTCAACGTGTCGCTGATGGTCGACGGCGTGCACAACGTATTCGGCATCGATGGCGGCTTCGTCGCCGTCGCCGCCGTGACGACAGGCGCGCTGCTCGCCATCTACGGCCATGACCTGATGCACCGGACTTTCACGTGGGCGCTGATCGCGACGCTGCCGCTCTATGCGCTCGTGACACTCGCGCTCGCGTTCGGCCATGTGACGCCGGCACCCGCCACCGTTGCACCGGTTGCCGCGCCGGGCTTCAACTGGATCGCGTTCGCCACGCAATTCGCGATCGCCGCGAGCTACAACATTTCATATGCCCCGTATGTGTCGGACTATTCGCGTTATCTGCCGAAAAACACGAGCCGTGCGAAGCTGATCGCCGTGATCTTCGCCGGCGCATCGCTGTCGGGCACCTGGATGATCGGCCTCGGCGCGTGGCTCGCGCAGAAGCTGCATGCGGCCGATGCGCTGGTCGCGATGAACGACGTCGGCACGTCGCTCATGCCGGGCCTCGGCAAGCTGATCGCGATCGTCTCGCTGGTCGGCTTCCTGCCGATCATCGCGCTCAACGCGTACAGCGCGATGCTGACCGTACTGACCGCCGCCGATTCGATCGTGCCGATCCGGCCGACGCGCCGCGCGCGCGTGGCATCGATCATCGCGATCAGCACGTTCGTGCTGGCCTGCGTATTCGCGATCCGCGGCAACGGCATCGCGCTGCTGCAGACGTTCCTGACGCTGATGCTCTACTTCCTCGTGCCGTGGACCGCCGTGAATCTCGTCGACTATTTCTTCGTGCGCCGCGGTCACTATGCGATCGCGCACTTCTTCGTGCCGAACGGGCTCTACGGCGCGTGGCAACCGCGCGGCATCGTCGCCTACCTCGTCGGCTTCGCGGCGATGGTGCCGTTCTTCTATATCTTCGACGCCGAGGCGAACCGCGAGATTTTCGTCGGGCCGTTCGCGCGCCTGCTCGGCGGCGTGGATATCGCGTGGCTCGTCGGCCTGGTCGTCGCGGGTACTGCGTACTGGCTGCTGTCGCGGTCGCTCGACCTCGCACGCGAACGCCGCATCATTGCCGAGACGCCATCACCCGAGACGCTCGCGGGCCCCGTCGAACACGAGCACGCATGATCACGCACTGCCCGTGACACCGGGCCAGCCCGTCACGGAACGCATCACGCCGCCGGCCGCCCCGCCCGACCATCGATCGCGGCAGCCGGCACGCACCCTTCGCGCGTTACCGCACCGCGTTGCGCAGCGTCTTCGCGGCGGCGACCATGTTCGTCAGCGCCGGAATCACTTCCGCCCACCGGCGCGTCTTCAGGCCGCAGTCCGGGTTCACCCACAGGCGTTCCGCCGGAATCCGCTCGGCCGCCTTCTTCATCAGGCCGACGATGTGCTCCCGCGTCGGGATGGGATGTTCGGCGAATGGATGTCGTACACGCCCGGCCCGATTTCGTTCGGATTCCTGCACGCCGTTCGCGGTGAAGCGGAACGATTCGACCGCCCACTTCAGGTATTCGCCCCACTGCGTGCGGCGCAGCGGCAGCCCTTCGCGCAGCGCGGTCTCGTCGATCGACTATCTGGCCGCGTTCGTCGCGCAGGCGCGCGCATCGACGTGGGGCGCGCCGCGCATGCTGCGCCAGGCGCGCTTCGTTGCGATGTGCGTCAGGCGGCGCGCATGCCGATGCGTTCGCCGCGCTCGACCCACGCACCGAACAGCAGGCCGATCGTCGTCCACATGATCACCTGCATGCCGATGGCCGCCACGCGGAACTTCCACAGCAAGGCCGCCGGGAAATCGGCCGGCAACTCGCTGACCGACGGCAGCCCGACCTGCACGGCCGCGATGATCGCGACGAACACGAGCCCGGCGACGATCGACGCGTTCCACTGCCCGAGCTTCGCCAGCAGATGGCGGCGCACGCTGACCGAGAACACCATCGTCGCGACCGAGATCGCGATCATCAGGAAGAACAACCCCGTGCGATAGCCGATCGTGTCGGGGTCGCCGACCGACGGCGGATTGGCCGGGTACTTGAGGTTCGGCACGATCACGAGCGCGACGAACGACGCCAGCGCGAGCCACGCAGCCAGCGGCCGTGCCGGGAGGCGGCTGCCTCGGCCATACGCATACGCAAAGACGAGCGAGAACAGCCCGCCGAATGCCGCGCCGTAGGTCACGACACCCGTCAGCAGACCGAGGCCGGCTTGCGTGTGGCGGCTGACCAGTTCGGGTTCCGGTGCTTCGCCTCGGGCGGCTTCGGTTTTTTCCTCGACGGAGATTGCCTGATCGACTTGCGGTTCGCCGACGATTTTCGCGAAACCGAACGTGAGGAGGCCTGCGGCGATGCCTGCGAGCATCCCGCGCATGAGCAGCTTTCCGACCATCGTGAACTCCGCGTCAGTGGCAGGGGAAGCCGAGCAGATGGCGGCCGTCGTGGACGAACTCGTGGACATACATGCCCGGCACCAGCGACGTCGCGCCTTGTTCCGCACCGACGAAATACAGTGCGAGCAGCAGGATCAGGCCGACGAACACGGCCCACGGCAACAGTTCGCGGACGGGGATGGGTGCCGGCACGACCGCCGGCTTCAGCACTGCTTCGCTCATGGATGCACCTCAGGGGAATCGCGCCCCGACAAATGTTGGATGGGTACGAAGGCAGGTCTGGCTTCCGGGATCATGGATCACCGGTTACAGTGGCGCGACCGCGCCGGGATTGCACCGGCTTCCGCGTTTCGTATCGGGCGAATTGTACGCGCGAACGTTCGCGTATTGAAGCGGCGACGGGCGATCGCATTCACTCGTCCCGGATCATCCGAACAACGACATGAACATGCCTGCCTCGCTGCGCCTGATCGCACACGCCTCGACCCGGGCAATGCGCACCGGTACGTTTCCCGACGACGACCCGCTCGACGCGCACGGGCTCGCCGACGCCGCGGCGCTGCACGATCGGTGGGCACGCGTGACCAGCGCGCGCGTGCTGTGCAGCCCGGCCCGCTGCGCGGTGCAGACCGCCGATGCGCTCGGCCTGCGTGCCGCCATCGATGACGCGCTGCGCGACATCGACTACGGAAACTGGCGCGGCAAGCGGCTGCACGACCTCGCGCGCGACCTGCCTGACGAACTGGGCGCGTGGATCGGCGATCCCGCCGCGTCGCCGCACGGCGGCGAATCGTTCGATGCCGCGATGCGCCGCGTCGGCACATGGTTGAACGCGCTGCAACACGGCGGCGACATCGTCGCCATCACGCATGCGCCGATCGTTCGTGCGGCCGTCGCGCATGCGCTGCGAATGGATTCCGGCGCGGCCATCCGCATCGACGTCGCACCACTGTCGTGCACGACTTTCGCTGCGTCGCCGCACGGATGGACATTGATCGCCGACGAAGATCGGCGCGACGCTGCGACCTAACCGCCTGCCGTATTGCATTCGCGATATCGACCACGACACGAGCCGATGGGTCGCGTCGTATCGCAATTGCCTGGCGACGTTCACCTTACGCCGCTGCAAGACACGCCGCTCGTTGTCCCTGCTGTCATCAAACTGACTGCTAGCCGAAGCTAGGATCGGTCGCGGTTCCCTTACGAGATACCGTCATGAATCAGCCTGCTTCGTCTGCCCCGAACAATTCGGGTTCCGTCGAGCGTACCAAGCAGCTCGGCTATGCCGTCTTCCTGCTGGTGCTCGCGATCGGTGCGGTCTATATCGCCACGCACCTGTTCGACGATCTGTCGCCGATGCGCGAAGGATCGCTGTTCCCGTACCTGATGCTCGGCGCCGCGCTGCTGATCGCGCTCGGCTTCGAATTCGTCAACGGTTTCCACGACACCGCGAACGCGGTGGCCACCGTGATCTATACGCACTCGCTGACACCGAACGTCGCGGTGATCTGGTCCGGCCTGTGGAACTTCCTCGGCGTGATGATCTCGAGCGGCGCCGTCGCGTTCGGCATCCTGCAACTGCTGCCGGTCGAGCTGATCCTGCAGGTCGGCAGCGGTGCGGGCTTCGCGATGGTGTTCGCGCTGCTGATCGCCGCGATCGTATGGAACCTCGCGACCTGGTATTTCGGGTTACCGTCGTCGAGCTCGCATACGCTGATCGGGTCGATCATCGGCGTCGGGCTGATGAACCAGCTGATGCACGGGCCGTCCGGCACCAGCGGCGTCGACTGGGGCCAGGCGCTCGGCGTCGGCAAGTCGCTGCTGCTCTCGCCGCTCGTCGGCTTCCTGTGTGCGGCGCTGCTGCTGCTCGTGCTGAAAACCCTCGTACGGATTCCGGAGCTGTACAAGGAGCCGCCGAAGGACCAGCCGCCGCCGTTCTGGATTCGTTGCCTGCTGATCCTGACCTGCACGGGCGTGTCGTTCGCGCACGGCTCGAACGACGGCCAGAAAGGGATGGGGCTCATCATGCTGATCCTGATCGGCACGGTGCCCACTGCCTATGCGCTGAACAAGGCCGTCACGCCGGCCGAGACGCAGACCTTCGTGGCGGTCGCGAACCAGGCAGCCGCGACGTTCGGGAAGTACACGAACGGCGTTGCACCGTCCGCGAACCCGCGTGCCGACGTCGAGCTTTACGTACAGCATCGCGAACTGACGCCGGCCGTGATCCCCGCCGTACGGCAGTTGTCCGCGTCACTCGCGACCGCGGTCGGTACATCGGGCTCGATGGCGGCCGTGCCGCAACGCGACGTCGACAACGTGCGCAACACGATGTATCTGGTATCCGAAGCCATCCGCCTGATCGAGAAGTCCGGTCAGCCCGCGTTCGCCGCCGACGACAAGCTCGCGATCGACAACTATCGCAAGCAGCTCGACCACGCGACCAAGTTCATTCCGACGTGGGTGAAGGTGGCGGTCGCGATTGCACTGGGCCTCGGCACGATGGTGGGCTGGAAACGGATCGTCGTGACCGTGGGCGAGAAAATCGGCAAGCAGCATCTGACGTACGGACAGGGCGCATCGGCCGAACTCGTCGCGATGCTCACGATCGGCGCGGCCGACGTGTACGGATTACCGGTGTCGACGACGCACGTGTTGTCGTCGGGCGTCGCAGGCACGATGGCGGCGAACGGATCGGGCTTGCAGTGGGGCACGGTGCGCAGCCTCGTGCTGGCGTGGGTGCTGACGCTGCCGGCGTCGATCGTGCTTGCCGGCGGACTCTATTGGCTGTTCCGGTCGGTGGCGTAAGCGGTGATGCAGCGGGTGGCCGGGCGGAGCCGGCTACCTGCTGGAGAAGATTCGACCCTTGTCGCTCGCTGTCCCGTCTCTCCGTCTCTCCAATTCGACTCGTCGAGGCATTCGGTGCGTCCATGCCGTCGCGAACGCTCACCCTCTTTCTTTCCCGAATTGAAGCGCAAGATCTGGAGCGCGCCGGCGCATCGACATCCGTAGACTGAGCTCATCAACATTTACCGTGGACTCAACCGTGCGGACGACGTGCCCGAAGCATTCCGCACCGCTGCATGGCGCCACATTGCTGACGAACCGAGGTATGTCCGTGAACATTGCCGACCTGCAACCTGCCGTCGAATCACTGGAAATTGCGCAACGCATCGACGCGATCGACTGGACGACTGTCGATGCCGATCTCGGTCGCCACGGATGCGCGCGCGTGCCGGGCCTGCTCTCGGCAAGCGAGTGCGCGACGCTCGCATCACTCTATCCACACGATGCACTCTATCGCTCGCGCGTCGTGATGGCGCGGCACGGGTTCGGTCGCGGCGAATACAAGTATTTCGCGTATCCGCTCCCCGCGGTCGTCGCCGAGCTGCGTGCGACGCTCTACCCGCATCTCGCGCCAATCGCGAATCGCTGGAACACGGCACTCGGGATCGACGTCCGCTATCCGGCAGACCACGCGGTCTTCCTCGCGCGCTGCCATGCAGCAGGACAGACGCGACCGACGCCGCTGATCCTGCAGTACGGCGTCGACGACTACAACTGCCTCCATCAGGACCTGTATGGCGAGCATGTCTTTCCGCTCCAGGTCGCGATCCTGCTATCGGCGCCCGGCCGCGATTTCACAGGTGGAGAGTTCGTACTGACGGAACAGCGACCACGCATGCAATCGCGCGCGGAAGTGGTGCCGCTGACACAAGGCGACGCCATCATCTTCGCCGTGCACGGCAGGCCCGTGCAGGGAACGCGCGGCGTCTATCGCGTCAACCTGCGCCACGGCGTCAGCCGGATTCGGAGCGGCCATCGCCACACGGTCGGCATCATCTTCCATGACGCTCAGTGACGGCGAGCGGAATACGCACGATGCTCGCAGGCCATCCGTCACGCAGACGGATTTGTGCGGGAAATGCCGCGCATCCGGCGTGCCAATCGCTCGTTACCCATCCGGATTCTTTGCAAACGGACATCAGCGCGCGACCAGTTCATCCATCCAATCCGGCAGATGATCGCTTTCGATTCGCGCCAGACCGTCGCGACTCGTCGGATCGACGTTTCAAGTGAGCGACAGGAAGCAGAAGCACTCACCTGTCGCGACACAAAATCGATGGGAACCCGACCTACCCGCGCGCCACATTCGCCCGCAATCGATCACCCGCATCGGAGGCGAGCCGTGCGTATCCCGGCAACGTCAGCAACGCGAGGACGCCCGCTGCGACGAACGCCCAGCGAAAGTCGTCGAGTACGTAGTGCATGCCGACCGCATCGCCCCTTACCCATGCCGCGAGTCGAAGCGACAACGCACCGAACGCAATGCCCATCCCGATCGTCATCTGCTGAGCGGCGCTCCACAGCGTGCTGGCCGCGCTTGTCTGCTGGGCCGGGATATCCGCATAGGCAAGCGTCGCGAGCGTCGTGAACTGCATCGACCGCGTCAGTCCGTAGACGAATACGACGAACAGCGTGATCGCCAGTGGCGTCGATGCAGTCAGCCAGCCGCATGCGATTGTGAAGAGGCCGACTATCGTCACGTCGACGAGTGCGACGCGCCGAAAGCCATAGCGGTCGAGAATCCACGACGTTCCCGCCTTCATCCCGAGATTGCCGAGCGCACTCGCGAGCAGCAGCAGGCCGGACTGGAACGGCGACAGCCCGAAACCGATCTGGAACAGCAGCGGCAGCAGGTACGGCACGGCATTGATGGCCATCCTCGTGATCGACCCGGTGATCACGGTCACCGAGAACGTCGGCACTTTCAATGTCGTGAAGTCGAGCAGCGGATGCGCGCAACGTTGCGCATGCCACCAGGCGGCGATGCCGAACATCACGCTCGCGCCCACCAGGACGGCTGCGCGCGTAAAGTGGACGTCCTGCTGGCCGGCCGCTTCGGTGCCGATCAGCAGACAGGTCAGCGCGCCCCCGGCGAGCACGAAGCCAACCCAGTCGAGCGGCCGTTGCTCGTCGGCCCGCGTGTTCCGGACGATCAGCCAGGTGCAGACCAGTGCGGCAATGCCGAACGGGACGTTCAGCAGGAAGATCCACCGCCATGATGCATAGGTCGTGATGAAGCCGCCGATCGGCGGCCCGACGACAGGAGCGACGATGCCTGGCCACGTGATCGTCGCGATCGCGCGCATCAGCTTCGCCTTCTCGGTGCTGCGAACGACGATCATGCGCCCGACCGGCACCATCATCGCCCCGCCGACGCCTTGCAGCAGGCGCGCAGCGGTGAATGTCACGACACCTTCGGACAACCCGCACAGCACCGACGCACCGGTAAAGACGACGATTGCACTGGCGAACACCGTGCGCGAGCCATAGCGGTCCGCGATCCAGCCGCTGATCGGGATGAACACTGCCAGCGCCAGCATGTAGGCCGTCATCCCGAGGCTCAGCGCATTCGGCCCGACACCGAACGAGCGCGCCATTTGCGGCAGCGCGGTCGCGATCACGGTCGTGTCGAGGTACTCCATGAAGAACGTTGCGGCGACGAGATACGGCAAGAAGTCGGTCGTCCGACCACCTTGGGCAGGGTTGTCAGTCATGAACGGTGCGGGAGACGGAATACGGGGAACACCGACTGCCAGCAGATGTGTGGAAGCGCCGGGAATCGGGATGAATCGCGATATTACCCCGAAGGGCTTGCACCCCGCTCTACCGGGCATGTCGCGCGAATGGACTTTATGCGCATAGATTTTTATGACGATTTGGCGCTGAGTTTGTTGTGTGCGCCGGCGATCACGTTGGCGCAACGTGTCGAAGGACCGGTGGATGGTCTAGAGGGCTTTCGTCCAGACTTGTCAATTGCCGGCCATTTTCGACAAACATCGCTCATCGTCGGCCATTGTTGGGCCATCTATGGATGGTCGACGCGCATTTCCGCCGCCGAAATGCAAAAACCCCCGCCTTTCGGGCGGGGGTTTCTGGCTTAGGGAGCCTGACGATTACCTACTTTCACACGGGAATCCGCACTATCATCGGCGTAGAGTCGTTTCACGGTCCTGTTCGGGATGGGAAGGGGTGGGACCGACTCGCTATGGTCATCAGGCAA
>NZ_JAAGPH010000146.1:0-18713 GCF_017104705.1 Burkholderia sp. Se-20373
TCCGACCGCGACGACCCCGTCGGCCGCCCAGGAGAGCGCGCTCAATCCGGGCAGCAGCGTCGTGCTGCGCACGTTCCGGTCGGCGTCGCTGAAGCGCGACTGGTCGTACACGGTCTACCTGCCGCCGGGCTACAACCCGGAAGGCGCGCGCTACCCGGTGATGTACCTGCTGCACGGCAACGCCGGCAACGCGAACGACTGGGTCACGCAGGGCCGGCTGCAGGCCACAGCCGATACGCTGATCGAGCGCCGCGAGATCCCGCCGGTCGTGATCGTGATGCCGCAGGGCGGCACCGACTGGTACGTCGACCGCAAGGAGAAGATGCAGAGCGCGTTCCTCAACGACCTGCTGCCCGAGGTCGAAGCGCACTTCGCGGTGTCGAACCAGCGCGCGGGCCGCGCGATCGGCGGCGTGTCGATGGGCGGCTTCGGCGCGCTGCGCTTCTCGCTGCTCGAACCCGGGCTGTTCTGCGGCGCGATGCTGCTGAGCCCCGCGATCTACGCGAACGAGCCGCCGCTCAATTCCGCCGCGCGCTACGTCGGCGTGTTCGGCGACCGGCAGTTCGACCCGCGCGTGTGGCACGAACTCAACTACCCGGCGCTGATGCGCGGCTATTTCGCGCGCAGCTGGCGAATCCCGATGTTCATCGCGGCCGGCGACGACGACCTGACCATCCAGGCCGAATCGAGCGTGCTGTACACGCACCTGCGCCGTGCGCAGAACCCGGCCGAGCTGCGCATCGTCGACGGCGGGCACACGTGGGACGTATGGCGCGGGCTGCTCGGGCAGGGGTTAAAGTACGCGCTCGAATGCGTGAAGTGACGGCGGGCGGGCGTTGCCCCGCCCGTTTTCGTCAGGCTGGCCGGTGACCGGCGGCCCGCCGGCCGTCGACCCACGTCATGCCCGGCGCATGCAATCCCGGCGAGCCTGTCGCGCCTGAGGGCGCACGCGTGGCGCTGGCCGCCGCGCCCTTGATCCAGATGACAGACTCAAAGCCAGGTGCCGCCCTGCCGCTCGCTCGGCTCCTGCGCCAGCGCGTCGAAATCGTGAATCCAGTCCAGGTGATGCAGCACGCTGTCGCGCTCGGCCAGGCGCGCATTGCGCGCGTGCGCGGCCGGCCCGTCCGGCAGGTGCAACACATCGGCCACCGAGATCGACGCGTACTGCACCTTGCGCGTGCGGCCGCGACGCAGCCGCTCATATGCTTCCTGCGCTTCGCGCCAGTTGCCTGGCCCGGCCTTCGCCAGTTGCGCGGCCAGCACCACCGCATCCTCGATCGACTGGTTCGCGCCCTGCCCGTGGTGCGGCACCAGCGCATGCGCGGCGTCGCCGATCAGCGTCACGCGCCCGCGGCTCCAGCGCCCGAGCGGCGGCCGGTGGAACAGCCCCCAGCGCTGGCTGATCGGCACGGCCGTGATCATCTGCACCACCGCCGGATGCCAGTCCCTGACCACGCGCAGTTGCTCGCCCTCTTCCGACGGCATCACCCAGTCGCGTGACGGCCACGGTGACGGATGGCGCTCGACCAGCAGGAAATTCTGGTCGCCGTCGTCGCCGATCGGATAGTGCAGCAGGTGCCCGTGCGGCCCGATCCAGTACTGCAGCGTCTCGGGATCGGGCAACAGGTTCAGCCGCGCGGCCGGCACCACGCCGCGAAACCCCGAACACCCCGAATACAACGCATCGTCGTATCCGAGCATCCAGCGCCGCGTGATCGAACGCGCGCCGTCCGCACCGATCACGAGATCGGCGTCGACGCGCACACCATTGTCGAACGACAGCGTGACGCGATCGGGATGCTGCGCGAGATCGGTCAGCCGATGGCCGAGATGGATGGCGTCGAGGCCGACCGCCTTCGACAGCACGGCCTGAAGATCCGCGCGATGCACGCCCCAGTACGCGCCGCCGAATTGCCGGCGATAGTCGGGATCGCCGCGATGATGGCCGATCACCGCGCCGCTGCGGCCGTCGCGATAGACGAGCCCCGGGATGTCCGCGCACACCGCATCGAAGGCCGCCCGCAATCCCATCCGTTCGTAGAAGCGCGTCGCATTGGCCGACAGCGCGACGGCCGCGCCGACTTCGCGCAACACCTCCGTCTGTTCGTAGAGCTGCGCGTCGATGCCGTGCTCGCGCAAGGCGAGCGCGAGCGTCAGGCCGCCGATCCCGGCGCCGACGATCGCAATCTTCAGGTTCGTCTGCATGATGAAGGTGTCTCCGATGTTCCGATGTGGGGTCTGCGGCGTGCGCAGCGGTCATGTCGAATGCATGGGCCGTATCGGTATTCTCGGGAGCGGACTTTCATCCCGCAATAAAATGACCGGAATCTGCTTCATCACTGAATGCAATGAACCCGGCGAGACCCAACCCATGGAACTGAGCGATATCGACCTCAACCTGCTGCTGCTGTTCCAGCGGCTGATGCAGGAACGGCGCGTATCGAGCGTCGCCGAGCAGATGAACATGAGCCAGCCGGGCGTGAGCAATGCGCTCGCGAAGCTGCGCCGCCGGCTCGGCGATCCGCTGTTCGTGCGCGGGCCCGGTGGCGTGGTGCCGACGCCGTTCGCGCTGCGCCTCGCGGAACCCGTGTCGCACGCGCTCGCGACGCTGCATGCCGCGCTCAACCCCGAGACCGGTTTCGATCCGCAGCGCGCCACGCGCACGCTGACGATCGGTATGACCGACATCGGCGAAGTCGTGTTCCTGCCCGCGCTGCTCGAACACCTGTCGCAAGCGGCGCCGGGCATCGCGCTCAATACCGTGCGCGACACGAGCGTCAACCTCGGCGACGCAATGGCCGACGGCCGCGTCGATCTCGCGATCGGCCTGCTGCCGCAGCTCAAGGGCGGCTTCTATCAGCGCCGGCTGTTCGATCAGCGCTATGTGTGCCTGTTCCGGCGCGGGCATCCGCTCGAGGACGCGCCGCTGACGGTCGACGCATGGCGCAATGCCGAGCACCTGGTCGTGGTGTCGGCCGGCACCGGTCACGGGCAGGTGGACGAATGGCTGAAGCGCCGCCGCGTGGCGCGCCAGGTGCGGCTCACGGTGCCGCACTTCATGAGCGTCGGCTACATCCTGCAGCGCACCGACCTGATCGCGACGGTGCCCGAGCATCTCGCGCAGCAGCTCGCCGCACCGTTTTCGCTCGGCTGGCGCGCGTTGCCCGTCACGGTGCCGGGCGCGCCGATTCACATGCTCTGGCATACGCGGGTCAATCAGGACGAAGAGAACAAGTGGCTGCGCGACGTGGTGGTCGATCTGTTCGCGGAGTCAGGCACGCGGACGCGGAAGGCCATACCTGGCCGCAAGAAGTAGCCGAGGTCATCACGCCATCGCGCGTGCCTGACGGTGTCGCTCGAACATGTGCGCCGCGCATTTCGACTACATTGCCGAAGTGGCAACGATTCCGGTCGTCGGCCACGTCGCCCCTCTTTCAACCCGCAGGAAATCAAGCCATGTCTGTCTTCACGAAATTTGCAGCCGTCACCGGCGCCGGCTCCGGCATCGGTCGCGCGGCGGCCGTCGCGCTCGCCCAGGCCGGTTACACCGTCGCGCTGCTCGGACGCACCGAGGCATCGTTGCGCGACACGCAGGACGCGATCCGCACCGCCGGCGGCGACGCGCACGTGTTTCCTGCGGACGTCACCGACGAAGCATCGGTCGACCACGCGTTCACCCGGATCGCGCAGCAGTTCGGCCGGCTCGACGTGCTGTTCAACAATGCCGGCCGCAACGCGCCGCCGGTTTCCCTCGACGAATACGAATTCGACGTGTGGAACAGCGTCGTCGCGACCAACCTGACCGGCGTCTTCCTGTGTGCGCGGGCCGCGTGGCGCGTGATGAAAGCGCAAACGCCGCAGGGCGGCCGAATCATCAACAACGGCTCGATCTCGGCCCATGCGCCGCGCCCCGACACGATCGCGTACACGGCCACCAAGCATGCGGTGACCGGGATCACCAAGTCGCTGGCGCTCGACGGCCGCCGGTACAACATCGCGTGCAGCCAGATCGATATCGGCAACGCGGCTACGTCGCTCACGGACCGCATGACGCAAGGCGTCCCGCAGGCCGACGGCAGCCTCGCGCCCGAGGCGCGCATGGACGTCACGCATGTCGCGAACGCGATCGTCCAGATGGCGAACCTGCCGCTGGACACGAACATCCTGAACATGACGATCATGGCGACCGCGATGCCGTTCGTCGGCCGGGGCTGAACGAAACGCACGCGATGCCCGATCCCGTCCGGCCCGCATCGCGAGACGTCACCCGCGCCATGATTGCGGACGACGTCACGTGCTGTCGGGCGAACGCGAGTTGCACGTCGAGCATGGCGAGCCAACGCGGTTGCACGCCGGTGTGAGCGCGCTCTTCTAATCGCATCGGCCGCATGCGTACGTGGCGCCGTGCCCGCAAGGCGCGACGCTGGGCGTGGTGCTCACGCCGCCCGGTCAGGCATCGGCGACGCCGCTGTCGCCGTAGCCCGACGCCCGCGGTCAGTTGCTCCTGCTTTTCTTGCCGGTGGACGGCGGCTTGACGATGACGAACTGACGACGATCCTTGCCCCTGATCCAGAGCGGCGCATTGCCGCGCCCGCTCCACTCCTTTCCGCTCACCGGATCGCGATAGCGCGCCGGCAGCACTTGCACGACGTACGCCCCCCGGCTGCCGTTGCGGCCGACCAGATCGCGGTGCTTGATCGCATAGGTATCCATTAGCGAGTGAACCTCCGCGATCGCATCGACGCGTTCGCGCGCGCGTGCGCGCTCGATTTCCTCGTCCAGTTCGGCCAGCTCGACGACGAGCTGTGCATAGGTCTTGCTCGCGTTCATTTTCTGCTTCCTGCCCCGCATCCGCATCTGCATGCGAACCGGCATGATTCGCATGACTAACCGACTGTTTCACGACGTCCCGTGACGGCCACATTCACTCGATCGGCAAGCCGCTCGCGCCGGCGCATCGAAGCACGCGACATGAGAACAGCGACACGCCGCCACGCACCGGCACACCGTGCGCGCCCCCGCGTCGACCCGATCGCCCGCCCGGGGCCCTCGCTGCAGACGTTCGGCGACACAATCGCGCCCGGCATTTCAAATATCGAGTGATATCTGGAATGCGATCGTAATGGTATCCATCTCAAATATCAACTGATATCCTGCCGGCCATGAACATGGTTCCCCCTCCCCCGCGGCTGAGCCGCGAAGAAAGCCGACAGCAGACCCGCGCTCATTTGCTCGCCGCGGCGAAGCGGCTGTTCGTCGACCGCGGGTTCGGCGGCACGTCGCTCAGGGATATCGCGGCCGAGGCCGGCTATACGCAAGGCGCGTTCTATTCGAATTTCGCGAGCAAGGAGGCATTGTTCGTCGAGCTGATGCGGGAGCGCTCGCAGACGCAAGTGGCCGACATCGCCCGGGTGCTGCGCGACCCCGCGGCGTCCGGGGAGGACATTCTGAATGCGCTGGAGGTCTGGTCGCGGACCGTCGATGCCGAGCCCGAGTGGTCGGTGCTGGGTGTCGAATTCAAGCTTCAGGGGCGGCGCAACCCCGATTTCGCCATCGCGTCGCAGGCGTTGCTGGACGCCCACCGCGATGGCCTCGCCTATTGCATCGAACAGATTTTCGCGCGGCTGAAGAAGGTACCGCCCGAACCGCCGGCCGTCCTGGCCGTTGCGTTCATGGGGCTCTCGCAGGGCCTGTCGCTGCAGCAGTCGATCCTGTCCGAGGTGCCGATCGGGCACATGATCATGGTGTTCCTGCTCAGCCTGCTGGCCACGGCCGAGCCGGTGCGTTGACCGGCAAGGTCGCCCCGTTCGCAGCGGCGACGATCCGGCGTAAGGGTGGCTGCGCCGGCAGATCGCGGAGATTGCGCAGGATATCGCGCCGTGGCGCTCGACCATGCCTGGCGTAGGCCAATCACCCGACCGATACACGCCACGCGTGCGTGAACGGCATTTCCGTGCGCCGTCCTGTCGTACGATCAAGTGTCTGCGGCCCGTCACATTCGGTTGACGCTGATCGCCTGCATTGCGCCTACACGACAAGGAGCACATCGACACTCGCGCGGCAAGACATCGTCAAGCGTTTGGAAACACGCCTTCACTTGATACCGAATGCTTAGACATCCGGATCCGGAATCCGCGCCGACTGAATCACGACCAGCGTATCCCCCGCCTCGATCCGGCACGGCGGGTCTTCATAGAACGAAAAGATCTTCCCACATCGATCGAGCCCGACGACGATCGCGCCAGGCACCACGTTCGTCATGCAGCCGACCTCCTGCGGCATCGCCTCGCGCTCCAGCAGCGTCGCGCGGCCGCGCGTCGACAGCATGTCGTTTACGAACGGCACGATATAGCGGCTATGCACGGCGTCCGCGAGCAGCAGCGCACCGATCTTCGTCGACGACACGATCACGTCCGCGCCCGCCTGCCGCAGTTGCCGCTGATACAGGTTCTCCTGGATCCGCACGACGATCTTCGTATCGGGCGCGATGCTGCGCACCGACAACGTGAGCAGGATCGCGGTCGGATCATCGGTCACCGAAATGATCACGGCCTTCGCTTCGCGCACCTGTGCCTGCTGCAGCAGATCCTCGTGCGCGGGATCGCCGAGCAATCCCGCCACGCCGAGCGACGTCGCGGCCTCGATCGCCTGCTGCTGCGAATCGATCACGATGAGCGTCGCCGGATCGACGCCGCTCTCGAGCAGTTCGCGCACGGCGATCGAGCCCGACAGGCCATAACCGCAGACGACGATGTGATCGGACAACTGTTTCTGCAGGCGTTTCATGCGGAATTCCTCGATGACGCGCTGGATCACGAACTGATACGCCGTGCCCAGGAAAATGAACCAGATGACGATGCGGATCGGCACGATGAAGAACGCATCGATCAGGCGCGCCCGTGCGGTGACGGGCACGATGTCGCCATAGCCGACCGTCGCGACCGTGACCATCGTGAAGTACACCAGATCGGCGACGGTCATCGGCGTGCTCTTGGTCGAATCGCGCAACCCGTCGCGATCGAGATACAGCACGAGGAACGCGAGCGTGCACAGCAGCACGACCGCGCCGATACGGAACAGCAGCGTGCGCCGCGGCGACGTCGCGGGACGCGTGAACAGCGTGCGCGCACGCGGCGCCTGCCACGGATTGCGGGCGCGACGCAGGCGTGAGCGCAACGAGCGGCGCTGGGCGGAGGGCGAAGCCAACGGGGGAATCTCCTGAAGGATGCGGGCTCGATTCTACGATGGGTCGGCCGCGACCGGCCGGCGTCCTCGTGTCGATGCGCCGATGCGTCCGTTACAGCATGCTGCGCGGTCGCACCATCGTGCCGTCGACGAAGCGCTGCGCGCGAAACGCCGACAGGTCGAGCGACGGCGCCCCCGTGTCGATCCATTCGGCCAGCAGCCGCCCGACGATCGGCCCCATTGCGAAACCATGGCCGCAGAACCCCGTCGCGATCGCGAGCCCGGACGGCGTGCCCGGCGCATCGATCACCGGAATGCCGTCGGGCAGCACGTCGATCAGGCCGGCCCAGGCCTCGACGATCTGCGCGTCCTTCAGCGCGGGAAAGATCGTCTTCAGTTTCGCGAGTGCGCGCGGCGCATGCGCGCGATTCGGCTGCGGCTGCGGATCGCGCGGCTCGATCGCCCCGGTCGCTCCGATCGCCCCGGTGATGCGAGCCAGCGCATCGCGCCACGCGGCCCCGTTCACGTGCAGCCGGAATTTGTCGCGCTGCGACCAGAACTCCGGCCAGAACAGGCTCAACCCGCGCAGGTGGCCAAGCGTCAGGTCGACGTCGACCTGCATGTCGTCGGCAAGATTGATCGCACCGTTCTTGCGCTGCCGGATACCGAGGCCGTGGCCCCACACCGTCGACGCCGACACCGGCGGCACCACATTGGTGCGCATGCAGGTGCCGCGCACGGCCTGTTGCGGGAGCCGGACGCCGACGCCATCGAGCAGCCGGAAGCTGGTCGCACCGGCCGCGCAGATCACGCGCCGCGTGCGGATCGTACCGCGCTCGGTCACGACACCAACCACCGCACCGCCGGCCGTCTCGATCGCAGTCACGCCGCAGCCTTCGAAGAAGCGCGCGCCCGCCTCGGCGGCACGCGCGGCGAACGCGGCGGCCACGCGACGCGGCTCGGCCTGCCCGTCGGTCGCGGTGTACAGCCCGCCGAGCGTGCGTGCGTCCGGCGAAAGGCCGCTGACGCGCTCGTCGATCTGCGCGCGCGTCAGCGTGCGTGTATCGAGCCCGTGCTCGCGCGCGACGGCGAGCCATGCATTGAACGATGCCCAGTCCGTTTCGTTGTCCGCAATATAAAGACAGCCGCCCTGCCGCCATTCGAGATCGAAACCGAGGGTTTCCTCTAACTCCTCCCAGATCTTGATGCCGGCCATCATCAGCGGCACCTCGGCCGCTTCACGCCCCTGCTGCCGCACGAAGCCCCACGCACGGGTCGACTGCTGTCCGGCGATGCGGGACTTGTCGAGCACGACGGCCTTCAGGCCGCGCAGGCCCAGGTAATACGCGGCTGCGCAGCCCATGATGCCGGCGCCGGCGATCACGACGTCGGCGTCGGGCGGGAATGGCGTGTCGGCGAGGGTCAGGGCATCATGCAGCGGATAGGTTGTCGTCATTGTTTCCTGTCAGGCGTTAATGCATCCGAATGTGGGCGGCGATGGTAACGTCGTGACACACCTTT
This sequence comes from Burkholderia sp. Se-20373, assembly GCF_017104705.1. Lineage (NCBI taxonomy): Bacteria > Pseudomonadati > Pseudomonadota > Betaproteobacteria > Burkholderiales > Burkholderiaceae > Burkholderia > Burkholderia sp. Se-20373. The sequence goes on from NZ_JAAGPH010000146.1 coordinate 8,707, forward strand.
CACACAAACGCACCTTTCGCCACGCTGAATAACGACCATTTTGCGGTAAAGTTATCTTTTCCGCGCGTGGCCGGTCGGCTCGCCCCTGGACGTCATGAAGACTGTCCGTCGAGACTGCCGCAAGGCGTCGTTCTGAACGTCACGATCCGTTCCCGTAGCATGACCACTGAAGCAATCACCACGGATTCCCTCGCGGTTGCCGAGCGCGTGCGCGAGCTGATGACCCGCAACGGCATCGGCAAGCGCCAGCAGACCACCGAGCTGTGCCGCATCCTCGACCTGAGTTTCTCGCAAGGCCACCGCAAGCTGCGCGGCAGCAGCCCCTGGACGCTCGCGCAGATCAAGAAAGTCGCCGAAGCTTACGGCGAACCCGCCGCCCAGCTGTTCGGCGCGCAAACGCTCGACCCCGGCATGGTCGGCGCCTATTCTCAGGAGGCCGTCCTTTACGCGGGCGTCGCCGAGATTCCGTGCACGGCCTGGATCGGCGCGCCGCTCGAAGCCGGCGCGCGCCCCGAATTCGTCGCGTACGAACAAAACGGCCGCTGGCGCGTGCTGCGCCACACCGGCGTGCTGTACCAGAACGCGTACGACGTGCACAAGATCGAGATCTATCCGCGCCGCGCGGAGAGCGACAAGCTCGTCGTCGCGGTGATCGACCCCGATCGCGTCAGCGCGACCGAGCTGTGCCGCTATCTCGAACGCCAGGGTTTCGCGACCGCCGCATTCGACGGCCTCGCGCCGTTCGTCGACGCGCTGCAGGGCCAGGCGTTCGACGCGGTCCTGACCGAATGGCTGTTCGACGACAGCACGGCCGCCACCGCGATCAAGGCCGTGCGCACGTCCGACAACCCGGGCGCACCGATCTTCGTGCTGACCGGCGACCTGCTCACCGGCCGCGCGAGCGAGGCCGACATCAGCGAAGTGATCCGCGCGTTCGACGTCGTCTGCTACGAAAAGCCCGCGCGCATGGCGATCCTCAGCGCCGATCTCGCGAAACGGCTCGCCCGCGGGTAACGTCCCCGGGCCGTTCTTCCTCCCTGACGGCCAACGTCCGCGCGGCACGGCGGACGTGAACCGGTGCATAGCTCAGTACAATAGCCGCACCCGTTCACGCCCACGCCGGCTTCCGCCGCCCGACGCCATGGCCCGCCTCATCCCCGACGACTGGAAAAGCCTCGCCGCGACCGGCGCGGCCGAACGCGAGCGCGAAACGCTCGCCGCGCTCGAACACGCGCTGCCCGACAGCTACACCGTGTATCACGGCGTGCACTGGACCCGCGCCGACCAGGCGTTCTCGGTATTCGGCGAGGCCGCGTTCGTCGTCGTGAGCCCGGCCGGCCGCGTGCTGCTGATCGAGCAGAAGGCCGGCTTCCTGCGCGAAACGCCGAAGGGGCTCGTGAAGGTCTATCTGCAGAAGGAACGCAATGTCCCGATCCAGCTCGCGCGCACGCAGGAAACCCTGCATCGGCGCCTGACGGCCGCGCTCGGCGCAGGCGTCTACGGCGTCGAGGCGCTGCTGTACTGCCCCGACTACTCGATCCGCGACGCATCGATCGCCGGCGTCGCGGCCGACCGCATCGTCGATGCGTCGCGCAAGGCGCAGCTCGCGCAGGTGATCCTGCAGATCCTGCCGGAAGACGACGAACCCTTCCCGAACGCGCCGAAACTCCACCACTTCCTCGCGGACGAGCTCGCGCTCACGCCCGACACGAGCGCGCTCGTCGGCCAGGCCGGCACGCTCGTCACGCGGCTGTCGGGCGGGCTCGCCGCGTGGGCGCGCCAGCTCGAATTCGCACCGTTCCGGCTGCGCGTCACCGGCACGGCCGGCTCGGGCAAGACGCAGCTCGCCGTGCAGGCGATGCGCGATGCGGTCGCGGCCGGCAAGCGCGTGCTTTACGTGTGTTTCAACCGGCCGCTCGCCGACTACATCGCGCGCATCGCGCCGCCCGGCGCAAAGATCGCGAACTACCACCAGCTGTGCGACTGGGTCGCGCGCGACGGCGGCTATACACCCGACTTCCAGGTGCCCGGCGAATTCGAGCGGCTCGAGGCGCGCTTCGCGGCAACGCCGATTCCCGAGCGCTGGCGCTTCGATGTGCTGGTCGTCGACGAAGGACAAGATTTCCACGCGCCGTGGGCGGCCGCCCTGGCGCGCTTGCTGGCGCCGGACGGCGCATGGTGGTGGCTGGAAGATCCGCTGCAGAACCTGTACATGCGCGAGCCCGTCGCGCTGCCGGGCTGGGTCACGCTGAAGGCGCTCACGAACTACCGCAGCCCGCGCGACCTGCTCGAATTCGTGCGCGACATCGTCGGCCGGGTCGAGCCGCTGGCGGCCGAGCTGCGCTCGGGCAGCCCGTTCGACGGTTCGGATCCGTCGGTGTCGTCGTACGGGGAAGAAGGCGCGTCGGCAGACGCGCTGGCCGACGCCTGCATCGACGCGACCAAGCGGGCGATCACGCATGCGCTGTCGCTCGGCTTCCGCAAGCAGGACATCGCGGTGCTGTCGTATCGCGGCCGCGAAGGCTCGGTGCTCGCGCCGCTCGACCAGCTCGGCCCGCACCGGCTCAAGAGCTTTACCGGCAAGTACGACCTGTTCGGCAACCCGGAGTATCGCGAAGGCGACGTGCTGCTCGATTCGATCTACCGCTTCAAGGGCCAGTCGGCGCCGTGCGTGATCCTCACCGAGGTCGACTTCGACACGCTCGACGCGCGTGCCGCGCGCAAGCTGTTCGTCGGTGCGACGCGGGCGACGATGAAGCTGCTGATCGTCGCGTCGTCGCGCGCGGCCGCGCAGCTTGGGGCGGGTTGAAGCCGGACAGCGGCTCGTCCGGCACGGGGACGATCTCCGGATCCCCGACATTACGCGCCGACACAATCGGGCACATTTCGTTTCGCCCCAAACCCTGAACGGGTCGCCTGCTTCGCGATTCCGGCGACACCCGATGGTTTATCCCCGTGCGGTACATCGTTACGATCCCTGGCCATTCGCTGCGAACGGGATATTCGATGGCCGACGTAAAGAAGGTGCCGTACTACAAGCCGCAGAAAGGGCTGTTTGGATCAGGGCTGAAGAAATATCAGGGTTCCAGAGGGTGTATTCCCCTCGAGACTCAGAAAGGCGTTTCGCTCGACAGACTGGCGCCGGGGGAAAAGCCACCGCCCCCTCTTCCCAAGCCGGCGCCCAAAGCGCCGAGTATTCCCGGGCGGGGTTCCGCTTCCGACCCATTGCCGAAAACCGGTCAGGCGATGATCAAGGAACCACCGGAGCCGCCAGAAGCGGAGGTCTGCGAAAAACCGCCGCACTTCGACCTTCAAGACGTACCGATTGCGATGGACAACCTGGGCTGGAAGGTCTCGGCCAAACTTGCGCGAATCTGGTTCGCGAGCCCTGCCCATACTTACAATGACGACCCGACGTCACATCAGCCATTGAATGACGGCGACGTCACTCTTGATTGGGTTTTGAAATTCGGGAACGTCAGGAAAAAGTATGAAAAGCTCCTGTCGAATGATATTTATAGCGAGCGCTCCGTCAGGACGGCAATAGACATCACCAAGACCTTCATCAAAAATCTCTTTCTGGATAGACACTCGACACTCAGCCTCAACACCTCCGGATTTATCGAAAATCTACCAAAATTCCATTCCGACTGGCAATTCCAGTTGTCGTCAATAAGCAATTTTGACACCCTGGAAAATTTTTCACCCACGGATCTCACCGGGGCACTGGCGAATTTCAACATCTACGCCGCAATAGGGAGCGTTGACATTTCTGGAGAGAAGTATTTTCGGTACGAAAAATCCGGTAATTTCTATTGCCTCAATGCAACCGGGAAAATTACACACATCTACGTTTACGTCAAAGACAATTACTCATTCAACGGCAAGCAATATCTTGGGCACTGGAACAAACATGGGGTAATTATCTCACCAGGCTCATTACTGACAGAGTCCAGCTCGCCAAAACGGAACTCTGATATTGACATCTTTGCAAGAGCCATCAATAAACCCGTCGATACACGGAGAGGTTTGTTCGGGCGACTCAGAGATTCCGACGTTTACTTTCCTGTCTACAATGCAGACTACAACCGCTGGCGGCAAAAGCATCATCGAGGCAGGGACTTCATGATATATTCAAAGCCAGTCCGTCTGAGGCTGAATAAACCAATTCATCTTGAGCTTGGTGAGATATGCAGACTAGAGCCATCAGATACATTGGCTTAGCCATCATTTTTTATATCGGTGCAGGCCTGCTCATTCATTTCAGTCGACCCGCCTATGGGCGATGCGATTTCTACGATCGCCCGGAAACGCTGGATGGCGGCGTAAAAAACATGAACGGAGTTCCATATCGATTCAAGATGTGCGGCACCGGCGGGAATGATCAAGATGGGACGAACGATAAAATAGAACTGAGGGTCTTCAGCGAGAAAGGTGAACTTCTTGCGAAGCGATACTTCTCCGTCAACTGGTACCACGGAAAGAGCTTTCACCAGCCCTTGAATTACGAGGGCAACCTGGTTCGCTACATCGATTTGACCGATGAATCCAACTTCGATAAATACCTGATGATTCCGCCAACCAAGTGGGACTGGCTTCGCGCCAGACTGCCCCTCTTTTGAGCACACATGATCAAGCCCGACAGCATCCCGACCTTCCACGATGCCGAGCTCGTCACGATCGACCATCGTCCTGCCGATCACGCGTTGCGGCTTCGATTCCGTCGAGTCGGTGGCGAAATCCATTCCTTTCGTTTCACCGGCGTCATTTCCTTTCGAATCATCGATTTTGCGCAACAGAATGTCGTGTCACGCCTTCTGCTATCTCCCGCCTATCCGTTTTCGCAGACAGAGGTGCGCCACTGGCTGAAATGGATAGGCAGCAGGGAGGATTTCGACGCAGCGAATGTAGACGATTCCCGGCTCGATCAGTACCTGGCCGATTTCGACACCGATCGAAAGGCGTTGTTCGTACTCGAGCCGTCATGTGGCGCAGAGGTTGCGGTGCTGTGCGAGACGATCCGGCTCGACTCGGGTCCTGACGTCTGACTGTCCCGCGAGCGGCGTCGTGACAATCACGGCGCCGCAGTCGCGAATGAACTGAAGCGGGGGGGGAAGACAGACACAGTCGACAGTCGCGTGGGTCTCAACCGCCCCCGCCGTCGATCAGGCGACCCGAAACGCCCCCACCGCGCGACGCAGCCCGTCTGCCTGTTCCTCGAGCGACGCGGCAGCCGCCGCGGCCTGCTCGACGAGCGCCGCGTTCTGCTGCGACACCTGGTCCATCTGCGACACCGCGCGATTCACCTGCTCGATCCCGTCGCGCTGCTCGTTCGACGCAGCCGCGATCTCGGTCATGATGCCCGTCACGCGGCCGATCGCCTGCTGGATGTCCTGCATCGTCGCGCCCGCCGTGCCGACGAGCCGCGAGCCGGTCGCGACGCGTTCCACCGATTCGCCGATCAGCGTGCGGATTTCCTTCGCCGCCGACGCCGAGCGTTGCGCAAGCGTGCGCACCTCGCCCGCGACCACCGCGAAACCGCGGCCCTGCTCGCCGGCGCGTGCGGCTTCGACCGCCGCATTCAGCGCGAGGATGTTGGTCTGGAACGCGATGCCCTCGATCGTGCCGATGATGTCGGCGACCTTCTGCGAGCTCTGGTCGATCTCGTTCATCGTGCCGATCACTTCGCCGACCACCGTCGCGCCGCGCGTGGCGATCTCGCTCGCGGTATCCGCGCAGGCCTGCGCCTCCATCGCATTGTCCGCGTTCTGCTTCACGGTCGCGGTGAGCTGCTCCATGCTCGCGGCCGTTTCCTGCAGCGCGGATGCCTGTTCCTCGGTGCGCTGCGACAGGTCGGTGTTGCCGGCCGCGATCTGGTGCGTCGCCGTCGAGATCGCTTCGGAACCCTGGCTGACCTGGCGGACCGTATCCGCGAGGCTGCGCTGCATGCCGGTCACGCCCTTGACCAGCTCGGCCATCTCGTCGCGCGACGACCAGCGCACTTCCGACGTCAGGTCGCCGTCCGACAGCCGGCGGAAATGCGACAGCAAGCGGTTCACCGGCTGCGTGATCGCGTAATGCAGGCCGATCGCGCAACCGAGGCACGCGGCCAGGCCGAATGCGATACCGGCGATCGCGCCCGCGCGCATCCAGCCGTAATAGGTCTGCGCGGTGTCGTACACGTCCTTGCCGCGTGCGACCTGGTACGCATCGAGCGCATCGGTCGCCTGCGTGAGCGCGACCGACAGCGGCGGCGCAACCGACATCAGCAGCCGGTCGGCCTCGTCGCGACGGCCGTCGCGGACCGCGTCGATCATCGGCTTCAGCGCCTGCCCGATCAGCGCCTGGCGCGCGGCGTCGAGGCGGCTCGCGAGCGGGCCTTCGTCGCCGTCGTGCGGCATCGACGCATAGCCGCGCCAGGCAGTGTCGGCCTTCGCGAGATAGCTCTCGGCCTTCTTGACGAGATCGGGCACTTCCGGCGCTTCCGGATGCAGCATCGCGCGATCGAGCGTCGTGCGCACGATCGTCAGGTTCAGGCTGGCCGCCGACAGCGCGGTCTTCGCAGCCAGTTGCTGCGTATAAGCCTCGTCGAGCGCGCGGTTCGAGCTCTGCATGCCGGCGAGGCCGATCAGCCCCGATACGACGAGCAGCGCGGCAACGAGGCCGAGCGTGGAGAAAATCCGCGTACGGATCGAGAAACGGGAAAACAGGGCGTTCAGGTTCATGACGGGACGTGAGCGGTGAAAAGAGCCGCGGCAATCGGTCCGCAGCACTCTGGATTACGGTTTGCCTGCAAAAAACTTGAGTCCGTCCCCGCTTTCCCCTGATCCCGGTCAATTTTCCGGGCCGGCAATCTCCTGTTACGGTTGCAACACATCGAGGCTGGGCAGAAATTGACCAGTCAACTATCTGTCGCTATAGTTCGACACAATTCCCTGCCCTGGCAGATATCTCGATGACCACCGATACCCTCCTCACTCCGCCGGCCGCCGAAACGGCCCGCCGCGACGCGCCGACCGGGCTGATCGTCGCCGCGCTGCTGCTCGTCATGCTGCTGTCCGCACTCGACCAGACGATCGTGTCGACCGCGCTGCCGACGATCGTCGGCGAGCTCGGCGGGCTCGACCAGTTGTCGTGGGTCGTCACCGCGTACCTGCTCTCCTCCACCGTCGTACTGCCGCTGTACGGCAAGCTCGGCGACCTGTACGGCCGCAAGATCGTGCTGCAGGCCGCGATCGTGCTGTTCCTCGCGGGCTCCGCGCTGTGCGGCGTCGCGCAGGACATGACGCAGCTGATCGTGCTGCGCGCGCTGCAGGGGCTGGGTGGCGGCGGCCTGATGGTCGTGACGATGGCCGCGATCGGCGATCTGGTGCCGCCGGATCGCCGCGCGCGCTACCAGGGGATGTTCGGCGGCGTGTACGGCCTCGCGACGATCATCGGCCCGCTGCTCGGCGGCTTCCTGGTCGAGCACCTGTCATGGCGCTGGATCTTCACGATCAACCTGCCGCTCGGCTTTCTCGCGCTCGCGGTGATCGGCGTCGCGTTCCGGCCGCACACCGCGCACGTGAAGCACCGGATCGACTACATGGGCGCCGCGTTCCTCGCCACCGCCCTCACCTGCGTGATCCTGTTCACGAGCGAAGGCGGCTCGCTGCTGCCGTGGACATCGCCGCAACTGTGGATGACGCTCGCGCTCGGCATCGTCGCGATCGGCGGCTTCATTTACGAAGAGCGGCTCGCGGCCGAGCCGATCATGCCGCTCGAGCTGTTCCGCCATCGCACCTTCGTGCTGGTCAGCCTGATCGGCTTCGTCGTCGGCATCGCGCTGTTCGGCTCGGTCACGTTCATCCCGCTCTACCTGCAGGTCGTGAAGGGCTCGACGCCGTCGCAGGCCGGGATGCAACTGCTGCCGATGATGGGCGGGATGCTCGTGACGTCGATCGTCAGCGGCCGGCTGATCTCGCGGCTCGGCTCGTACCGGATGTTCCCGATCCTGGGCACGCTGACCGGCGGCATCGCGATGGCGCTGCTGTCGACGCTGACGCTCGATACGCCGCTGCACACGATGTACACGTACATGGCGCTGCTCGGGATCGGCCTCGGCATGGTGATGCCCGTGCTGACGCTCGCCGTGCAGAACACGGTCGAATTCCGGCACATGGGCGTCGCGACGTCGGGGGCGACGCTGTTCCGCTCGATCGGCGGCTCGCTTGGTGTCGCGGCGTTCGGCGCGCTGTTCTCGCACGGGCTGCAGTCGCGGGTGATGGCTGCGCTGCCGGCCGGCACCGCGCTGCCGCCCGCGCTCGGCCCGGCCGCCGTGCACCAGTTGCCTGATGCCGTGCGCGACGCGTACCTGCATGCATTCGCCGGTTCGCTGCATGTCGTGTATCTGGCCGCGGCGACGGTCATCGCGATCGCGTTCGTGCTCGCATGGTTCGTCGAGGATGCGCCGCTGCGCAAGCACCACTGAGCCTCCCGTGGATCGCGATGCGAGCGTCGAGCCGCCTCGCGATCCCTATCCCCATCCCCGGCCATCACGGCACCAATACGACCCCACCCGTCGTCGCGCGCGACTCGAGCAACCGGTGCGCATCGGCCGCCTGTTCGAGCGGCACCCGCGCGCCGATCTCCACATGCATCGCGCCCGCCAGCCGTTCGAGCGTCGCGCGCGCAGCCTCCCGATATCCGTCGACGTCACGCGCGATGAAGCCCAGCACGCTCGGCCGCGCGAGCGCGATCGACCGTGCCGGCCCCAGTTCGTCGAGATCGAACGTCTGCCGCGCACCGATCGCGGCCACCTGCCCGATGCTCGCGACCATCCCGAACGGACGGACCGCGCCGAGCGTGCGCGTCAGCACGTCGCCGCCGATCCCGTCGATCGCGTAATCGACTCCCGCGCCCCCGCCGAACGCGCGTGCCGCCGCGACGAAATCCTCCTCCCGGTAGTCGACGACGGCGTCGGCGCCATGCGTGCGAACCAGCGCGGCTTTCGCGGCCGACCCGACCGTGCCGATCACCCGCGCGCCGAGCGCACGCGCCCATTGCGTCGCCAGCAGCCCGACGCCGCCGGCCGCCGCATGCACGAGCACCGTGTCGCCGGCGCCGACATGACGGACGCGATGCAGCAGCATGTAAACGGTGATCCCTTTCAGCAGCCCGGCCGCGGCGGCTTCGTCGCTCAGGCCGTCGGGAATCGGCAGCACACGCTCGGCCGGCATCGTGCGCAGGCTCGCATAGCTGCCGGTCGGCATGCCCGCATACGCGACGCGCCGGCCGGGAACGAGATCCGTCACGCCCGGCCCGACCGCATCGATCACGCCGGCCGCTTCGACTCCGAGCGCATCCGGCAGCGCCGGCAACACGTGCGCGCCCAACCTGAAATAGATGTCGACGAAATTCACGCCGATCGCGGTCTGGCGAATCCGTACTTCGCCGGCACCGGGCGGCGCGACGGGCGCATCGACGCGGCGCAGCACGCCGGCGTCGCCGTAGCGGTCGATCCCGATCCGGATGGCGGTGGCAGTCTGGGTCATGACGTTCCTCGTAATCGAATGACGTGACACGATCATCCCATCGTGCATAATCGAACGAAATTCCCGCCAATCGCCCATCTACTGTGCAAAATTCGACCGAACACGATCCCGTTTCCGCGTCCGCGCTGCCGATGAGCTGGGACGACGTCCGTTATTTCCTCGCGGTGATGCGCGGCGGCAGCCTGTCGGCCGCCGCGCGGGCGCTGCAGGTTCAGCACTCGACGGTCGCGCGGCGCATCGACGCGCTGGAGTCCGCGCTCGGCATCCGGCTGTTCGACCGGCTGCCGCGCGGCTGGCCGCCGACCGACGAAGGGCTGCACCTTGCCGAGCACGCGGCACGCATCGAAACCGACGCGCACCGGGCGATGGCGGTCGCGCGCGACGTGAAGCCGACGGTCATCCTGCAGGATCTCGTGATGCCGGAGATCGACGGCCTCGATCTGGTCCGCGCGTGGCGTGCGGACGCCGGCACCG
>NZ_JAAGPH010000147.1:0-18771 GCF_017104705.1 Burkholderia sp. Se-20373
CGGCGCACCTGACGCTGAAGGACGCGAGCGTGCCGGTGAACGTGAACCTGCGCACGTACGCGGGGCCGGAGGCGCGTTTCTGCCCGGCAGCCGTGTACGAGTTCGTGAAGAACGACGACGGCAGCGACCGCCTGGTGATCAACGCGCAGAACTGCGTGCACTGCAAGACCTGCGACATCAAGGACCCGACGCAGAACATCGTGTGGGTCACGCCGGAAGGCGGCGGCGGGCCGAACTACCCGAACATGTAACGCAACGCATCCCCGCGCCTGCGGGCGCGAACGAACCGGAGTGAGACGATGAGCAATGCAGCGAAAGAAGTCGTGGTGGTGAGCGGTGTCCGTACCGCGATCGGTGATTTCGGCGGCAGCCTGAAGGATTTCTCGCCGACCGACCTCGGTGCGAAGGTGGTGGCCGAAGTGCTGTCGCGTGCGAACGTGTCGGGCGACGCAGTCGGGCATGTCGTGTTCGGCCACGTCGTGAACACCGAGCCGAAGGACATGTATCTCGCGCGCGTCGCGGCGATCAACGGCGGCGTGGCGCAGCACACGCCCGCACTGACCGTGAACCGCCTGTGCGGGTCGGGCCTGCAGGCGATCGTGTCGGCCGCGCAGACGATCATGCTCGGCGACGCCGACATCGCGATCGGCGGCGGCTCGGAAAGCATGAGCCGCGCCCCGTACACCGTGCCGGCCGCACGGTTCGGCCAGCGCATGGGTGACGGCAAGCTCGTCGACATGATGCTCGGCGCGCTGCACGACCCGTTCCAGACGATCCACATGGGCGTGACGGCAGAGAACGTCGCGGCGAAGTACGGCATCTCGCGCGACGCGCAGGATGCGCTGGCGCTCGAATCGCATCGTCGCGCGGCGCGCGCGATCGCGGAAGGGCGCTTCAAGGATCAGATCCTGCCGGTCTCGATCCGCACGAAGAAGGGTGAAGTTGCGTTCGACACCGACGAGCACGTGCGCCTCGAAGCCAGCGCGGATGATTTCACGAAGCTGAAGCCGGTGTTCCAGAAGGAGAACGGCACCGTGACGGCCGGCAACGCGTCGGGCATCAACGATGCGGCCGCGGCCGTGCTGATGATGAGCGCGGACGCTGCACGCGCGCAGGGCGTGAAGCCGCTCGCCCGCCTCGTCGCGTATGCGCACGCGGGTGTCGATCCGGCGTACATGGGCATCGGCCCGGTGCCGGCCACGCAGAAGGCGCTCGAACGTGCGGGCCTGAAGATCGGCGATCTCGACGTGATCGAGGCGAACGAGGCGTTCGCGGCCCAGGCATGCGCGGTCACGCAGGAGCTGGGCCTCGATCCGGCGAAGGTCAACCCGAACGGCTCGGGCATCTCGCTCGGCCACCCGATCGGTGCGACCGGCGCGCTGATCACGGTCAAGGCGCTGTACGAACTGAAGCGCATCGGCGGGCGTTACGCGCTCGTGACGATGTGTATCGGCGGCGGCCAGGGGATTGCTGCGATCTTCGAGAACATCTGATAATCGAACGCTCAGCACCCGAACACACAGGAAATTTCATGGCCATCGAAATCGTCGGCGTCGTGGGCGCCGGAACCATGGGCAACGGCATCGCGCAGACCGCCGCCGTTGCGGGTCTCAACGTCGTGATGATCGACGTCAGCGACGCGGCGCTCGAGAAGGGCATCGCGACGCTGAAGGGCAGCCTCGAGCGGCTCGTGTCGAAGGACAAGCTCGACGCCGCCACGCGCGACGCGGCGCTGGCGCGCATCACGACGTCGACCGACTACGCGAAGCTCGCAGCGGCCGATATCGTGATCGAAGCCGCGACCGAGAACGTCGAGCTGAAGGGCCGCATCCTGAAGCAGATCGAGGCCGTCGCGCGGCCCGAAGCGATCATCGCGACCAACACGTCGTCGATCTCGATCACCGCGCTTGCAGCGCCGCTCGCCGATCCGGCGCGCTTCGTCGGCATGCACTTCTTCAACCCGGTGCCGCTGATGCCGCTCGTCGAGATCATCCGCGGGCTGCAGACGAGCGACGCGACCGCATCGGCGGTGCGCGAGCTGACCGAGCGTTTCGACAAGTCGCCGATCGGCGTGCGCAATTCGCCGGGCTTCGTCGTGAACCGGATTCTCGTGCCGATGATCAACGAAGCGTTCTTCGTGCTGGCTGAAGGCATCGCGTCGGCCGAGGAGATCGACGCGGGGATGAAGCTCGGCGCGAACCACCCGATCGGGCCGCTCGCGCTGGCCGACCTCGTCGGCCTCGACGTGTGCCTCGCGGTGATGGACGTGTTCGTGAAGGACTTCGGCGATCCGAAGTATCGCGCATGCCCGCTACTGCGCGAGATGGTGACGGCCGGCAGGCTAGGGCGGAAGACGGGGCGTGGGGTGTACGACTACAGCAAGTAAGCAGAAGGCTGGAAAGTCTTCAACGCGGGTGGTGAGTCGTGCCGGATGGTGTAATTCATCCGGTGCGGCTCGCCACCCGCGTTTTTCATTGATGGAAGCGGCTCGCCGAATCCTGTCCGCCGGTTGAATTATTTCGAAAATTGATTTTAATGGTCAAATAGTCAATATAATCGGAGCGATTATCTTTCATATCGATTAAATTGACGTTTCAATATGTAATGTTATATCTTGGTTGCCCAAAAACAACCGAGAGAAAATAAAGTGGCAATAAACGAGGGGTTTCAAAAAAAATGCCGCTGGTCGGCCATCGTCGCGTGGTCGGTATTCGCCGGACTGGCCGGCACTGCATCGGCCAATACCGAGCCGGCGCAGCAGACGCAACCCAGGCAGGCGCGCATGCCTCGCGTGCCGCAGAATCTGCCGGTGTCGCCCGAGCAGGCCCAGTACAACCTGCCGCTCAGCGAACAGGATCGCGCGGCGCTGACCAAGGCTTCGCCGCTCAAGCAGCCGGCCACGCGCAGCAAGCGCAGCACGTCGGGCGCCGATTGCCGCGACATGTCGGCGATGACCCAGTATCGCGGCGCGGCACTCGCCGATTACATCGCGAATCTTCCCGATTACGAATGCCATTACGGCCTGTTCTCGGTCGATAAAGCGCAGGCCACGCAGATCTTCAATGCCGAAAACGTGCACGCTGTCGCGGGTCGTTTCGTGCAGGAAATATTTCAATACGATGCGAGCAATTTGATCCTGGTCAATTTGCTGATTTATCTGCGTGCCGCTTATTACCAATATGATGTATCGGGTATCGCGAACCCGATTCCGAATCTCGCGGTGTCGCTGCGCCCGTATATCAGGCAAAGCCTGGAGGGCGATGCGCTCTATCGCGACAATTCGCGTGCGCCGAGCACCGCGAACGAGCTGATGAAGCTCATCACGAACATGCGGGACGAAGCGTACTACCTGCCGACGCTGAAGAACCGCATCGCGTCCTACACCGTGAGCGCGACGAATCCGCAGGCGGCGGCGCCGCTGCTGCAGCGCAGTGCGGCGGGCGGCTTCACCGGCTTGCTCACGGTGTTCTTCTACGCGCACCAGCGCAGCGGCGTGCAATCGATGCTCGACAGCGATGCGACGCTCCCGGAGACGCTCAACCGCTTCGTCACCGCGAACCGCGCGAGCCTGTCGAACACGAGCGCCGCCTATCAGCTGGCCGACGCGGCACGCGAAACGTTTCGCTTCCTCCGCTATCCGGCGCAGAAGCCGCGCGTGAAGAAAATGATCCAGGACATGCTGGCGTCGACGAGCATGACGGGCGCGGACAGCGACCTCTGGCTCGCGGCGGCGGAAGCGGTCGACTACGGCGATCCGGGCAACTGCGCGGACTACGGCACCTGCGACTACAAGAAGCGGCTGACCGACGCGGTGCTCTCGCATCGCTACGCGTGCAATGCGGGCGTGCGCATTCTCGCGCAGGACATGACGATGCCGCAGCTGCAGTCGGTCTGCACGGCGGTCGCGCGGCAGGACGACTACTTCCACCGGATGATGAAGACCGGGCGCAAGCCGGTCGCGGGCGATCGCAATGACACGATCGAACTCGTCATTTTCGACGACTACGCGAACTATCGAAAATACGCGTCGGTGATCTACGGCATCGGCACCGACAACGGCGGCATGTATCTCGAGGGCGATCCGTCCGCGCCGGGCAACCAGGCGCGCTTCATCGCGCACGAGGCATCGTGGCTGCGGCCCGAGTTCAAGGTGTGGAACCTCGAGCACGAGTTCACGCACTATCTCGACGGCCGCTACGACATGGCGGGCGACTTCTCGGTGAGCACCGCGAAGCCGACCGTGTGGTGGATCGAAGGTGTCGCCGAGTATCTGTCGAGAAAGCACGACAACCCGGAGTCGATCGACGCGGTGCGCACGGGCGCGTACCGGTTCTCGGACGTGCTCGGCACGCGTTACACGTCGAGCGACTACGTCACGCGCGCGTACCGGTGGGGCTACATGGCGACGCGCTTCATGTTCGAGCGCCATCGCGCGGACGTCGACACGATGGTGTCCCGCTTCCGGGTAGGCGATTACGACGGCTACGCAAACCATGTCGCATACATCGGCAATCGCTACGACACCGAGTTCGCCGACTGGGCGCGCAGCGCGACGACGGCGGGCGAGCCGTCGGTGCCGGCGAAGCGCTGACCGGCACGGGCCGGCGCCGCATGACCGGACGCCGGCCTCCGATCGCAACAGCCGCTTTGCTCGGGGCGCTCCGCGTCGGCTTGCACGAAGGGCAACTGCTCCGATGTCGATCACGCGCCGTCGGCATCGCGTGCGTCTATCGCGCGCTTTTCTTCCACGACCGAAACAAATCCAGCAGCGCGCGGCATGGCGTTGATGTTGCCCCCCCGCGTCGCCATACCGCACCGACATCCATCGTCGGGACGGTCACACTCAGGTTGCGCCGGCTGATCCGGTTTCCTTCCAGGGACCACGGACGATAAACGAGATCCGACAGAATCGTGACGCCCTGTCCGAGCGCCACGAGGCTTCTGACGGCCTCGATCGATTTGCTCTGCATCCGGACGTTCGGCGTGATGCCGTAGCTTCCCCAATACTTGCCGACGGTGCGCAGGTGCTCGTCCATGTCCAGGAGCAGGTAGTTTTCGCGCGCGACGTCCTCCAGCGTGACCCGATGCGCGTCCTGCAGCGGATGATCCGGATGGGTCCACAGCCGGCGCGGCGAGCGAAGCATCGTCTCGTATTTCAGGTCGCGAATCTCTGCCGTGTTCGACACCAGGAGCAGTGCGATATCGAGGCGATCGTCGACGAGCATGTCCTCGATCGCTTCGCGCTCGCTTTCGACGAGGCTCACGCTCAGGTTACCGAACCGTTGGGAAATGACCGACATCAGCGACGGCATCAGATAAGCCGAAATGGTTTCGGTCACGCCGATACGAACATGCCCCGAGATCTGCTCGGGCTCTTCCTGCGCCGCCACCACGGCGCGATCGATCGACAGGGTCGCGTGTTGCACGTGACGCAGGAATCGCTCGCCCGCCGGCGTCAGCCGCACGCCTCTCGAATGACGCTGAAGCAGCGTGACGCCCACCGTCTCCTCGAGATTCTTCAGCGCGATGGTCATCGACGACTGGGACACCGAACACAGGTTGGCCGACTGCGAGATCTGGCCCGTGTCGGCCACGGAGACGAAATACTCGATCTGGCGAAGCGTGATGTGCGTGCTCACGGGCGAGGCTCCAGGCAATCCGGGCGGCGCCGGAACGATGCCGCCTCGACGGTCCGAACGGTACACCGGATCGGGTCGTGTGATATTGATTCAATATATATCACGCCATCAAAAGGATGAATTTGTCATGGCCGTTGCCGCTTCATAGCATGGAGTCAAACATGAAGCGGACGATGCGAATCGATGGAAACGCAGGAGAAAAAGGGCTATTGCACGTTGTGCCGGTCGCGGTGCGGCACGATCAACGTCGTGCGTGGCGACATGATGATCAAGGTGCGGCCCGACGCAACGCATCCGACCGGCCACGCGATGTGCATGAAGGGGAAAGCCGCACCTGAACTCGTGCACAGCCCGAACCGGGTGTTGTATCCGATGCGGCGGACCCGCCCCAAGGGGGCCGCCGACCCGGGCTGGCAGCGCATCGGCTGGGACGAGGCATTGTCCGAGATCGCGGAGCGCCTTGCGCATTTCAAGCGCGAGAACGGTGCCGAATCGGTGGCGTTCGGCGTCACGACGCCGAGCGGCACACCCATGAGCGACAGTATCGACTGGGTCGAACGGTTCGTCTGGTTGTTCGGAAGTCCGAACATCTGCTACGCGACCGAGATCTGCAACTGGCACAAGGACAGCGCGCATGTCTTCACGTTCGGCTGCGGCATGCCGACCGCGGATTATCAGCATGCCGACCTCATCGTGCTGTGGGGCAACAATCCCGCCAATACGTGGCTGGCCCAGGCCGATGCGATCGCAAAGGGGCGGCGCCGAGGGGCGAAGCTGATCGTCGTCGATCCGCGGCCGACGCCGCTCGCCCGCGAGGCGGACCTGTGGCTGCGCGTCCATCCCGGCACCGACGGTGCGCTCGCGATGGCCATCGCGAGGCAGATGATCGCGATCGGCAACGTCGACGAACCCTTCGTCCGGCGATGGACGAACGGCCCGTTGCTGGTGCGTGCCGATACCGGACGGTTTCTGCGTGAACGGGATATCGATCCACACGCGTCGGGCAATCGATACGCACTCTGGAACCAGACGCGCGATCGGCTGGAACTGGTTGAAGAAGAGGCCGGTACGGCACTGTCCGATCTGTTGATGACCGGCACGCGCGACGTCGGGATCACGGACTCGACCGGCCGATGCACGCAAGTGGCATGCACGCCAGCGTTCGACCTCTATTCGCGTGCGCTCGCGGCCTATACGCCGGACCATGCCAGCGCGATCACCGGCGTTGATGCCGCCGACATCATGAAGGCCGCGCACATGCTGCATCCCGGGCAGGGCATTGCGTATCACGCGTGGTCCGGCGTGGGGATGCACACCAACGCCACGCAGACGGAGCGCGCCATTGCGACGTTGTATGCGTTGACGGGCGCGTTCGATACGCGCGGCTCCAATCGGGAATGGGCGAAGCAGCCGGCCAATGCGGTCAGCCGCTACGCGATGCTGAATCCGCGGCAGCGCGCGAAGGCGCTCGGCCTGGCGGAACGGCCGCTCGGCCCGCCGTCGCAGGGTTGGGTGACGGCACGCGACGTCTATCGCGCCATTCTCGACGCCGAGCCGTATCGGGTACGCGCGCTGTTCGCGTTCGGCACGAACATGGTGCTGTCCCAGGCGGACGGCGGCATCGCCCACGATGCGCTGTGCGCGCTCGATTTTCACGTTCACTGCGATCTCTTCGAGACGCCGTCGTCGCGCTACGCGGACATCCTGCTGCCCGTGAACACCCCGTGGGAGCGCGAAGGCTTGCGGCTCGGTTTCGAGATCAACGAACGTGCGGTCGAACTCGTCCAGTTGAGGCAGCGCATGGTGCCGCCGAGAGGGGAAAGTCGCGCCGACTACGACATCGTCTTCGATCTGGCCGTTCGGCTCGGCATGAAGGACCAGTTCTTCGGCGGCAGTATCGAGGCGGGCTGGAATCATGTGCTCGAGCCGCTCGGGATGGACGTCGCATTGCTGCGCAAGCATCCCGAGGGCATATCGCGGCCGTTGACGCAATGCGAGCGTCGGTACGCTTCTGCAACCCCCGACGGCGCGCGCGGTTTCAACACGGAGACGTCGCGGGTCGAACTGTATTCCGAGCAGTTGCATCGTCACGGCTACCCGGCGGTGCCCCGATATGTACCGCCGCAGCATGGACAGGGTGGGGGGGCGAACGATCGCCGCCGTTTCCCCTGCACGCTGACCTCGATGAAGAACGGCTATTACTGCCACAGTCAGCACCGCGGGCTCCCGAGCCTGCGCCGCCGCGCGCCGTATCCGGTCGCGGAACTCAATGACGCGCTGGCGGCGGAGCACGGCATCGTCGACGACGACTGGTTCCTGATCGAAACGGCGAACGGCCAGGCGCGCTTCAAGGCACGCGTCGTGCCGGAGCTTGCGCGTGACGTGATCGTGGCCGAATACGGCTGGTGGCAGGCCTGCGACGAGATCGGCATGGATGCGCTCGCCGTGGAGGGGCGCAAGCACAGCAACTTCAACCGGCTGGTTTCGGCGGCCACGCTCGATCCGGTGAGCGGATCGTCGCCGCTGCGTTCCGTCCGCTGCCGGATCCGCCCGGACCCGTCGATCGATTCGTCGCGCCGTGCGTGGAAAGGGCTGCGGGACTGTGTCGTCTCCGCCATCCACGAGGAAGCGAGCGGCGTGCGAACCGTCACGTTTCGGGCGTCGGATAGTGGGGCGTTGCCGGACTACTTGCCCGGGCAGCACGTGACCGTGCACGTTCCGACGCTGGGCGACGGCGGGACGACACGCGCCTATTCATTGACGGGCGCCGCCTGCGAAGACGACCGCCGGACTTACGCCATCTCGGTGCGCCACCAGAAGGGCCGAACCGGGGAGGGTGTTCCGTTCGAAGGTGCGATGTCCTCCCATATCCATCGATCGCTCGAGGTGGGGGATCCCGTGTTCCTTGGCGCGCCCGCCGGCACCTTCATCGTACCGCCGGCGTCGAAGCAGCCCGTCGTGATGTTCGCGGGCGGCATCGGCATCACGCCGTTCCTCTCCTATCTGGAGTCGATCCGGGATCGGGGCGCGCAGGCGCCGGAATCGAAACTCTTCTACGCGAACCTGAACAGCGCGACGCACGCGTTCCGCGAGCGCATCGAGATACTGAAGCAGCGGCTGCCGAAGCTGGAAGTCGTCAACTGCTACAACCAGCCGCACGACGAGGTGCTCGGGCGTGACTACCAGATCAAAGGCTATCTGACCGCGAACGTTGTCAGTGACGACCTGATTCGACGGCGCGCACGGTTTTACTTGTGCGGCCCGGAGCCGATGATGGAGGCGATTACCGCGGGATTGATCGAACGCGGTGTTCCGCCCTTCGACATCTTCAAGGAAGCGTTCAGGTCGCCGTCCAGGCCGGCGCCCGACCCGTCGAAGCGATTCGTCGTCCAGTTCACGCGATCGCATCGTGTGGCCATCTGGACGCCTCGCGACGGCAGCCTGCTGTCGTTCGCCGAATCGCTCGGGGTCGCCATGCCGAGTGGCTGCCGAGTCGGGCAGTGCGAGAGCTGCGCGGTCAAGGTCGTATCGGGTGAAGTCGCGCATTTGAGCGGGCACGGGCCGGATGAAGCGGATATGTGTCTCGCCTGTCAGGCCATTCCGGCAACCGACGTTGCCATCGATGCATGAACCCGCCGAAGGACATGTTCACCATGAAATATTTTGACGCCGTGGCAACACGTGACGCACTGGATTTTGAATCGCTGGTATCGCGTCTGAGGCAAGCGTTCGCCGGCGGTTGTCACGTGCCGCTTCGCCATGCGCATGCGATCAATGCCGGCAGTGAAGACGAAGGCACGGTGCTCATCATGCCTGCGTGGGAAGACAACGGCTATCTGGGCATCAAGACGGTCAATATCTTCCCGGGCAATGCGAGGCACGGCTTACCCGGGTTGCATTCGACCTATGTGCTTTATGACGGGCGGACGGGAAAACCGCTTGCGCAGCTGGACGGGGACGAGATCACGTCGCGCCGCACCGCGGCTGCATCGGCCCTCGCGGCGACCTATCTGGCCCGTCCGGATGCGTCGCGTCTCGTGCTGCTGGGCGCCGGACGCGTCGGTAGCCTGGTTCCGCTGGCGTATCGCAGCCAGTTGCCTATTTCGGACGTCGAAGTCTGGGACAGGAATCCGCGGGCCGGGGCCGAGCTGGTCGATCGGCTGGCCGGGCTCGGCTTCAACGCGGCGCCCGTTACCGATCTCGAGAAAAGCGTTCGGCGCGCGGACATCGTGAGTTGTGCGACGCTCGCGACGGAGCCGATCGTCCATGGCGAGTGGCTTGCGCCGGGATCGCATCTCGACCTGATCGGCAGTTTTACGCCGCGCATGCGCGAGGCCGACGACGATTGCTTCCGGGATGCGGAGATTTACGTCGATACGGACGAAGCACCGCAAAAGTCCGGTGATCTCCTTGGCCCGCTGTCACGCGGGGTCATCGCGATCGGCGACGTGAACCGGACATTGTCGGCGTTGTGCAAGGGCGAGGCGAACGGCCGGCAGAACGACACTCGGAGAACGGTGTTCAAGGCCGTCGGTACCGCGATGGAAGACCTGGCCGCTGCGATCCAGGTCTATGAAAAATCAAACTAGGGTGTGGACGGACAAGGAGACAGGGATGAAGGAATGGATGGAAGTGCCGCGCGTCGATGCGCCGGCGACGGACCGCGAAGGCGCGCTCGAGCGGATGGCCGCCGGCGTCGCGCGCTGGTCGGAGAAGTGGTTCCCGGACGCTTATATCTTCGCCGCGATCGCCGTGGTCATCGTGGCGTTGGGCGCGCTTGCGATCGGCGCGCCGGTCAGGCAGGTCGGCGTGGCGTTCGGCGACGGCTTCTGGAGCCTCATCCCGTTCACGATGCAGATGGCGATCGTGGCCATTTCGGGTTATGTCGTCGCGGTATCGCCACCCGCGTCGAAACTGATCGACGCGCTCGCGCGGCTGCCGTCGTCCGGACGAGCGGCGGTGGCGTTCGTCGCGCTCGTCAGCATCGTCGCGTCGTTGTTCAACTGGGCGATCAGCCTGATCTTCAGCGGCCTGCTGGTCCGGGCACTGGCGCGTCGCGCCGATCTGCGCATGGACTACCGGGCCGCTGGCGCGGCCGCTTATCTCGGCATGGGGGCAACGTGGGCGCTTGGCTTGAGCTCGTCCGCATCGCAACTGCAAGCGAACCCGGACAGCTTGCCCAAGACGCTGCTCGCGATCACCGGCGTCATTCCGTTCGCGGAAACCATCTTCCTGCCGCAGTCGATGCTGATGGCTGCCGTGCTGACGGTCGTGTCGCTGCTGATTGCGTGGCTGTCCGCGCCCGGCGGCACGCGCGCAAAGACGGCGGCGGAGCTCGGGATTCCGCTCGGCGAGGCCCACGCCGCGATCCCGCGCCCGACTCGCCCGGGAGACTGGCTCGAGTACAGCCCGCTCATCACCCTCGCGATCGTCGCGATCGGGACGATCTGGATGGCACACACGTTCACGACGAAAAATCCGCTGATCGCGATTTCGAACCTGAACACGTACAACTTCCTGTTCCTGATGCTGGGCATGCTGCTGAACTGGCGACCGAGGCGCTTCCTCAATGCCGTCGCGCGTTCCGTGCCGTCGGTGGCGGGTGTGCTGATCCAGTTTCCGCTGTACGGCGGCATCGCCTACATCCTGACGAAGGCGTCGGCGCCTGCCGGATTGCCGCTCTCCGATCATCTCGCGCATTTCTTCGTCGCGCTGTCCTCGCAAGCGTCGTTTCCCGCGGTGATGGGGGTGTACTCGGCCGTCCTCGGATTCTTCGTGCCGTCCGGCGGCGGCAAGTGGATCATCGAGGCGCCCTACGTGATCGAGGCGGCAAAACTGCTGCACGTCCACCTGGGCTGGGCGGTGACGGTGTACAACGCGGCCGAGGCGTTGCCGAACCTGGTCAATCCGTTCTGGATGCTGCCGCTCCTCGGTGTGCTCGGGCTGCGTGCACGCGACATCGTCGGGTTCACGTTCACGCAACTGGTGGTGCATCTTCCGCTGGTGATCTTCATGCTCTGGGCCCTTGCGAGCACGCTCAACTACCATCCGCCCGTCATGCCGTGACGAACGTCGGGCTCGTTTGCCGCCGGCGGAATGCGTATCCGGCCGGCGCGGCGTGAAGTCGGTGCCGGCCGCGTACTGCGTTGGACACGACTACGCGCCCAGCACCGACAGATCGCGCGGCAGCGCACGCTTGAACATCGCGAGAATCTGCTGCGCCGCCTTCGGCGGCAGCGTGATCGCATGGCGCACGGCCGCCGCGATCTGGATCATCATCAGTTCGGCGAATGTGCGTCGTTGCGCATGCGGAATCTCGGGCGCCACTTCGCCCAGCGCATCCGCGAACAACCCCGCCAGAAACTCACCGTCCGCCCGGTCGAGTGCCTGCAGCGCGCGGTCGGCCTGCGTGGCCCGCCAGATGTCGCGCATCAGCGGCTCGTCGACGAACATCCGGTAGTAGCTGTCCGTGATGCGGGCGAGCGTGGCGTGCAGGTCGTCGAGCGTCTTCATCGTCGCGAGGTCGCGCCGCACGCAGACGTGGCCGGCTTCGTTGTAGCGCTCCGCGAGCGTGCCGATCACGGCCGCCTTGTCAGGGAAGTACTGGTACAGCGAACCGAACGAGATGCCCGTGCGTTCGACGATGTCGCTCATCCGGAACGCATCGCAACCTTTCTCGATCATCACTTCCGACGCGCACGCGAGGATGCGCTCGAACCGCTCGCGGCTGCGCTGCTGCGTCGGCACCAACCGTGCGCGCGCCGGCACATCCGCCGTGTCCGCTGCCGCTTCGGGCCCGTCGTTCTGCCCCGATTTGTGTCGGCCCATGCCGTCTCCAGAAAAACTTGACGTTGCTAATGCGAGAGTCTATCGTGTTTTTGAAACGCGAGACATTCTCGCATTTTAGTCAAAGGAGACGGTCATGTCGGCACTTCCCATCCTCATCGTCGGCGGTTCGGGCAAGACAGGCGCCCGCGTCGATGCCCGGCTGCGTGCGCGCGGCATCGCGACTCGCCCCGTGTCGCGCACGTCGGCCGTCCGCTTCGACTGGACGGCGCCGGACACGTGGCCGGCCGCGCTCGACGGCGTATCGGCCGCGTACGTGACCTACCAGCCCGACCTGGCCGTCGAAGGCGCGGTGGACGCGATCGCCGCATTCGCGCGGCTTGCGCGGGACAGCGGTGTCGAGCGGGTCGTGCTGCTGTCCGGGCGCGGCGAGCCCCGCGCGCAGGCCGCCGAGGCCGCGCTGCAGGCGTCGGGCGTGGAGTGGGGCGTGGTGCGCGCGAGCTGGTTCAACCAGAACTTCTCCGAGGGCTATCTGATCGACGGCGTGCTGGCCGGTGAAGTCGCGCTGCCGGCCGGCGCGGTGCGCGAGCCGTTCGTCGATGCGGACGACATCGCCGATGTAGCGGTGGCCGCGCTCACCGATGCGCGCTTCGCGAACCGCGTGATCGAGGTCACGGGCCCGCGTGCGCTGACGTTCGCCGAAGCGGTCGGCGAAATCGCACGGGCCGCCGGCCGGCCGGTCGTCTATCGCGAGATTCCGGCCGATGCGTTCGTCGCCGGATTGCACGACGCGGGCGTGCCGGAGCCGATCGTTGCGCTGCTCGACGATCTGTTCGGCGTGGTGCTCGACGGGCGCAACAGCGCGGTGACGCACGGCATCGAAACGACGCTCGGTCGGCCGGCGCGCGATTTCGCCGACTATGCGCGCGCGACGGCCGCCACCGGCGTGTGGAGCGCACGATCATGATCGCGTTCGCGACCGCCGCCTTGCTGTGGGGCTCGGCCATCGGCTGCGGGCTGATGGCCGGTGTGTATTTCGCGTTCTCGACGTTCGTGATGACGTCGCTCGGACGGATCGCGCCGCAGGCCGGCGTGGCCGCGATGAACGCGATCAACGTCGACATCGTGCGCTCGCCGTTCATGCCGCTGTTCCTCGTCACGACGCTGATGGCGCTTGCACTGGTCGTGCTCGCGTTGTTCCATCGCGAGCAGCCGGGCGCGATGCTGGCGGTCGCGGGCGGCGTGCTGGTCGTGGTCGGGATGTTCGCGGTGACGATGGCCGTCAACGTGCCGCTCAACGATGCGCTCGCCGCGGCCGATCCGGCGACCGCGCAGGGCGCGGCGCTGTGGACGCGCTACGTGCACGACTGGACGATGTGGAATCACGTGCGCACGGTGGCGTCGGCCGCCGCGTGCGTGTTTTTCATCGCGGGGATTGCGGCGCGGTAGCGGGGGGCGTCATGCGGTGGACGCGGCCTGTGCGGGCAACCGGCATTCGTCGAGCGTGCCGCACCAGAACCCGTCCTACGCATAAAACGCCGACGGCGACATGCCGAAATGCCGCTTGAACATCGCCGAAAACGCGCTCTGGCTGCTGTAGCCGTGATCCATCGCGACGGTCAGCACCTTCTCGCCGTGCGCGAGGCGCTTGAGCGCGAGCAGCAGCCGCGCCTGTTCGCGCCAGCGGCGGAAGCTGAGCCCCGTCTCGCGCCGGAACGCGCGGTGGAGCGTGCGGACCGACAGCCCGAGCAGGTCGGCCCATTCGGCGATCGTGCGCAGGTCGTCGGGCGCGGCGACGAGCGCATCGCAGATCGTGCGCAGGCGCGGGTCGTGCGGCCACGGCAGGTACAGCGGCAGCAGCGGCGCGACCGTCACCTCGGCGAGCAGCAGGTGCATCAGGTGATCGTGGCGCGAGCCCGGCGCATAGTCGAGCGGCACGTCGACGGCGGCGAGGATCAGCTCGCGCAGCAGCGGATGCACTTCCACGACGCAGCTCCGCGCGGGCAGGTGCTCGACCGCGCCCGGCTCGACGAACACCGTGCGCATCTGCACGTCGCCGCTCATCTGCACCGTGTGGTCGAGACCGGCTTCGAGCCACACGCCGCGCGTCGGCGGCACGACCCACGACGCCCCTTCGGACTGCACGTGCATCACGCCCTCGATCGCATAGAGCAGCTGCGCGCGGCGATGCCGGTGCGGCGCGATCGACGTGCCGTGCGCGTACGTGGCCGCCATCGCCGATACGGGCATTGGCGTCGATTCGAAGCGCAGGTGGGCACCGGGCGGAGTGGACTCGAGTGTCCGATTGGCGACAAGTCGTGACATTTTGGCGTGAGACAGGCAGGTGGACGGGCGGGCACGATGGCGTTCCCATCCACGCCAACCCCCTGTCAGGATATTAATCCGTCGAATGCGATGAACAAGTCTCCTTTTCTGTTTCCCTTCTGCGCGATCGCGCTGTGGGCCGGCAACGTGGTCGTGTCGAAGCTGTCGGCGTCGACGATCGACCCGTCGGCGATCACCTTCTACCGGCTGCTGCTCGCCGTCGCGCTGATGAGCGTGTTCACGCTGCGCCCCGCGTGGCGCAATCGCGCGGCGCTCGTCGCGCACCTGCCGCAGCTCGCGGTGCTCGGCTTTCTCGCGATGGCGCTATTCCAGAGCCTGTCCTACGAGGCCGCTAAAACGACCGGCGCGACCAACATGGCGATCATCACGGCGCTCGTGCCGCTGATGACGATGGCGCTCAGTTCGCTGCTGCTCGGCGATCCGCCCAGCGTCGGCATGATCGGCGGCGGGGTGCTGTCGCTCGCGGGCGTCGTCTACCTGATTGCCGAAGGGCACCCGACGACGATCGCCGCGCGCGGCGTGCATACGGGCGACCTGCTGATGCTGGCCGCGTCGGCCGCCTATGCGTTGTATGGCGTGCTGCTCAAGCGCTGGCGCATCGGTGCGCTGCCGGCGTGGCAGTCGACCTACGTGCAGGCGCTCGCCGCGCTCGTCTTCATGGTGCCGATGCTGCTGCGCTTGCCCGCGCAGGCGGCGTGGCCGACGCGTGCGAGCGTGCCGTTGATCCTGTATGCCGGCGGGCTGGCGTCGGTGGTGCTGCCGTATCTGTGGATGCAAGGCGTGCGGCTGCTCGGCCCGAGCCGTTGCGCGATGTTCATGAACCTGCTGCCGGTGATGACCGCCGGCGGCGCGATCGTGCTGCTCGGCGAATCGCTGAAGCTGTATCACCTGATCGGCGGCGGCGTGGCGCTCGTCGGCGTGGCGATCGCGCAGCGGTTTCCGTTCCAGGCGAGCGCGTCGCAAGGGGTGCGGCAATGAGCGGCGATCGCGACATGCAGAACCTGATGGCCGCGCTGCCGGACGCGCGTGCATCCGTGGAGGGCCCGGCGCTCGCGCACTCGCTCGAACGGATCGCGACTGCGCTCGAAGCGCTGGCGGGCGGCGGCCAGCCGGCGCCCGTCGATTTCGACGCGGCCGTTGCATTCCGCTGGCGCGGCTTCGACGGCGGGCCGCGAGCGGCGCCGCTCGAACCGGTCGCGGCACCCGCGCTCATTGCGTTCGATGCGCTGCGCAACGTCGAGCGGCAGGTCGCGATCGTCGAACGGAACACGCGGCAGTTCGTGCGCGGCTTCGCGGCCAATCACGTGCTGTTGACCGGCGCGCGCGGCACCGGGAAGTCGTCGATCGTGAAGGCGTGCCTGCATGCGTTTGCACCGCACGGGCTGCGGCTGATCGAGGTCGGCAAGGAACGGTTGAGCGATCTGCCGGCGATCGTCGAGCTGGTGCGTGCGCGGCCGGAACGATACATCGTATTCTGCGACGACCTGTCGTTCGAGGCGGGCGAGACCGGCTACAAGGAACTGAAGACGGTGCTCGACGGCTCGGTCGCGAGCGACCTGTCGAACGTGCTGGTGTACGCGACGTCGAATCGCCGCCACCTGATGCCCGAGCAGGCGAGCGACAACGCGAACGTTTCGCGTGCGGAGAACGGCGAGCTGCATCCGGGTGACGCGGTGGAGGAGAAAATTTCGTTGTCCGAGCGCTTCGGGATCTGGGTGACGTTCTACGGGTTCACGCAGGACGCGTATCTGGCGGTAGTCGACAGCCGGCTCGGCGAAGCCGGGTTCGATGCGGAGCAGATTCGCGCGGCGCGCGAACCAGCGCTGCAGTGGGCGCTGGAACGCGGTGCGCGGTCGGGCCGGATTGCCGTGCAGTTCGTGCGGGATTACATCGGGCGGATGGCGGACGAAAGTGACGCGGATGAAAGCGCACGCGCGTTGCGAGCGGGTTGAGTGGGGCGCTACAACACCCGCTCCGACAACACCCTGAAAGCGACATCCGGCACGACGAAGCACAGCGGTTCGTCGGTCGCGCCGATGCGTGCGAGGAACTCGCCGCCGCCGACCGGTTCGACCGGTTTCAGCGGCCGAACCGCGTCGACATCGATCGGCAGGTCGATCGACGCATGCGCGAGGCGGTCGCAGTCGGCGACATGCGCGACGGCCGCGTGCTGCAGCGACAGGTAGACGACGGCGTCGCGCCAGCTTTCGAAGAACGGCGCGAACGCCTCGGGTAGCGTGTCGTCATCCGACATGGCCGCCGAGCAATGAAAATCGGGCGCGCTCCCGCTACCACCCGACAGCCGCGTTCGATACCGTCCGTCCTGCACTGTGTGCGTGAAGCGCTCGGCGAGATGCGATGGCAGCGCATCGCTGAAGAGCCGGCTGCCGAGTGCATAGAGCGGATGATCGAACACGTTCTTGACGAACAGCACCGTGCGATCGGCCGGTACGCCACCCGGTAGCGCGTCGACGTAAAGCCGCCAGTTGCTCTGCAGCGGCGACGGGAACACGCGCCGCAGTGGGCCGGCGATACGCGGGCCGAAATGGCGGTGTGCATAGGTGAGGATCGTGAACGGCGTGCGGCCGTCGCGGCTCGCGAGCGTGATGCCGTGCGGCACCAGATGCGCGACGGCGGCGACATCGACGAGCCACGTGCAGTACACGACATTCTCGACCTCGCTCGCGAGCTGCGGGAACGGCAGCCGCGACAGCAGCGCGCGGCGTGTGCGCAGCAGCGGGCGACTCGCGACGAGCCGGTTGGCGAGGCGGCCGACGGGGCCGGCGGACGGGGAAACGAAGGCGTTGTCCTGGAGCATGAGCGGCATTGTGCCGGTGGCGCGGGGCGAGGGGAAGAGGTGCTGCTCGCGCTCGTCGAAATGGCCGGTTTATGTCGTCGCCGTGGCGCGCCCGAAAGTTCGGCATCGTGGTGCGTTTCTCGGGATTCGCGAAGACTTCCGCGCGACGCGCGCGAATCTCGAAGCGCTTCGGTTCAGTAGCCACTTCTATCTATGTTCGGGATAGCGATATTTATCTTGAAAGGTGGCGCACGGGTGCAACTTTGCATCTCGACTCGTCATTCTGCCGAGTATTTTTTGAGATGGTCTTTGCAGATAGCATGCCTTGCATTGCGGACGGTCGTGTTGCGCGGAATGGGATTGAAGGAAGCCGCGCTGGGAACGAACGTTGTCTGCTCCAGCATCCGCGTTGTTTCAATCGAGATTGGAGAATCAGCGCAAATTCGCCGATTGCGCCCCGGTGAAAGGAGCCGGAGCTGTGCGCTGGCCGAGACGAGGAAGTCATGTATTCACCCGCGCAGTCCCGTGTTGTGTCGATATCCGGCGTTGCGCTACCTGAATTTTCCGGGCAGCTGATTCTTCTGCCGATCAAACCTCTTGGCGATGAAACACTTGGCAAGCTTTCTGCGGTCACGCTCGAGCTCAGTACGCTGAGCCTGCCGGCGCTACCCGTCTACAAGGCGCGTGATCGTATCGGGCTCGACAAGCTGCTTGGTTCCGATCTGACCATTTCGAGTGCGCCGGACCGACCACGCCCGACGTGCGTACCCCCGGTTTCGTATAACGGGCGCGCTTCGCCGCCGGCCTCCGCACCGCTTCCCCCAATTCCTGAATTTCTTCTCGATTTCTCGCCATGACCGGATCTTCGACTGCTGTCGCTCCTCGTCCCCCGCAGTTGGCTGTCGCACCGCTGAACACCATTCACCCGGAAGACATTGCTGCCGCCTCCCGCAAGTTTGATCAGTGGCTGCGGGAGATCAGCGGCGGCGTCGTCACACTTGAACGGGTGAGTAACGTCGCGCAGGGGCTGCCGGTGATCGGTAACGTCATCGCCCTGGCGAGCGTGGCGCTGGGCATGAAGGCGTTGTACGGCAAGCCGAATGCCGATGCGATGGACTGGGTGAGCATCGGTATCGACCTGATCGGCGTCATTCCTGTACCGCCGACGCTGGCAGCGGCTCGCATGAGCCTCAGGCCGATGCT
>NZ_JAAGPH010000148.1:0-18594 GCF_017104705.1 Burkholderia sp. Se-20373
GTCGATGAAGCTTTCATTCGTGGCATCGATCGAAACCGGCACCGGCACCGCGCGACCGAGAGCCGAGAACTTCAACCCTTTGGCTTCGGCAAGCTTACGCAGCACCTCCGGCGCATCGCCCTGCCAGCGCCTGCGCACAGCGAATCCCGCCCTCTCCGGTTTGAAACGCCGGCCGCCACCGGCGCACGACACACCGCGCGCCACCCACGCCCGCAAAACAGGGCCACACCGCCCGCCCCCGTGCCGCGCGGCTTCCGTAAAAACCCTGTCCTCAGAGGGAACCCTCTACGCTGCCCCCTCGCCTAGCGCCTGGCGATTGCGTAGGCTGTTGGCCTGACCGATATCTACAACGGGCCATACGCCCGGCCTCAAGGCTTGCAGGGGAAAGAAGGAGACACGCCCATGCGATTCGACGTCGAATTGCTTCTGCTCGCGCTGGCGCCCGTCTTCCTGCTCTGCATCGCGTGGGAGGCCTGGCACCTCGCCCGCACCCGTGCGCAGGACGCTGTCTATGCGTGGCGCGACACGCTGTGCAACGCGGCGCTCGCGCTGATGCACCAGGGCGCCGACAAGATCGCGTGGCTGTTCGTGATCCCCGTCTACGCGTACTGCTACCAGCACTACCGCCTGTTCACGTGGCATGACGGCTGGCTGTCGTTCGCGGTGCTGTTCGTCGCGCAGGATTTCCTCTACTACGTCTTTCATCGCGCGAGCCATCGCGTGCGCTGGCTGTGGGCCGCGCATGTCGTGCACCACTCGTCCGAGCGGATGAATTTCTCGACCGCGTTCCGCCAGAGCCTGATGTACCCGGTCGCGGGGATGTGGGTGTTCTGGCTGCCGCTCGCGTTCGCCGGTTTTCCGCCGCAGCAGGTCGTCGGCATCGTGCTGATCAACCTCGCGTTCCAGTTCTTCGTGCATACGCAGGCGATCGGCAAGCTCGGCTGGCTCGAATACGTGCTGAACACGCCGTCGATCCACCGCGCTCACCATGCGCGCAACCCGCGCTACATCGACCGCAATTACGCAGGCGTCCTGGTGATCTGGGATCGCCTGTTCGGCAGCTATGTCGAGGAAACACCCAACGATCCGCCGCAGTACGGAATCGTCGAGCGGCTAGGCTCGAACAACCCGCTCGTCGCGACGTTCCACGAGTGGGTGTCGATGGCCGGCGACGCGTTGCGCGTCGGCGGCTGGCGCAACAAGCTGCGCGCGATTTTCGGCCCGCCCGAATGGGCGAGCGCTTATCATGCGCAGATTGCCGAGGCCGCGAACCCCGATCCGCGCACCGTGCCGCTCGCGGCCGCGCGAGACCAATAAACCGTTTCAGCCAACGGCCGCCGCGCAACCCGGAACCGAGCAGGCACGCGGCAGATGAGAAACACATCAGGCCATATCTACGAGGAGATCGAACGATGCAGACACAACAACACGCACCCGCCCGCACCCGTCAGCGCATGCTGCGCACCGCGCAACTCGCGATCGCCGGCGCCGCGCTCGCGCTGCTCGCCGCGTGCGGCGGCGGCGGTGACGACAACAACAACAGCGCATCGAACACGCCGCCGTCGGGCGTGAAAATGCAGGTCGTGTCGTTCGGCGACAGCCTGTCCGACGCGGGCACCTACTCGCAGATCAAGCTCGGCTTCGGCGGCGGCCGCTTCACGACCAACCCGGGCCAGGTGTGGACGCAGAACGTCGCGCAGTACTATGGCGACACGCTGCAGCCCGCTAACCAGGGCGGCTTCGGCATTCCGCTGCAGGCCACCGGCGGCCTCGGCTACGCACAGGGCGGCTCGCGCGTGACGCAGCAGCCGGGCATCGGCCATGCGGACGCCAGCGTGCCGAACCCCGATTACGCCCAAGCGACCACGACGCCGATCGCCGACCAGGTCAAGCAATACGTGTCGCAGCACGGCAGCTTCAACGCCGGCCAGATCGTGCTGCTGAACGGCGGCGCGAACGACATCTTCTACCAGGTCGCGGCGCTGCAGGCCGGCGCGATCACGCCGACGCAGCTGCAGCAGAACATCGGCGCCGCCGCGCAGCAGCTCGCGGGCATCGTGCAGCAGATCGTCGCCGCCGGCGCGACGCACGTGTTCGTATCGAACGTGCCGGATATCGGCGGCACGCCGCTCGCGCTCCAGAGCGGCTCGCAGACGACCCTCACGCAACTGTCGATGCTGTTCAACGGCACGCTCGCCGCGACGCTGCAGGCACTCAAGGTCGACACGACCAAGTACGTGCTCCTCGACACGTTCACGTGGCAGGACGGCATCCTCGCGAACTACAAGGCGAACGGCTTCGCCGTGTCGAACACCGACACCGCCTGTAACCTGAAGGCGATGGTCCAGGCCGCCACGCAGTACGGCGTCGCGAACGCAACCGCATTCGGCTCGTCGCTGTTCTGCTCGCCGCAGACCTACACGGTCGCGAACGCGGATCAAACCTACATGTTCGCCGACACGGTCCACCCGACGACGCGCCTGCATGCGCTGTTCGCGCAGTTCGCGCAGTCGAAGATCGCGGCCTCGGGCGTCGGCAAGTAAGCCGCCGGCCACGCGCCCAAACGAAAACGCCCGACCGGTTTGCCGGTCGGGCGTTTTTCATTCGTGAACCGCGACGGGTATCAGTCGCGCGCTTCGAACGCGGCGGCCGCGCGGCCGAGGCGATCGTTGACCGCGATCCATTCGACGGTCTCGGGCAGCTTCTCGACGAGAATCCGCGCCACCTGCGCGCGGTCGAGCACACGCAGCATCCCGTACAGGTCGCGCGCATACGCCTGCGGATCTTCCGACGCCGCGACGAAATGCACGCCGTCGGCCTGCGCCCACTGCCCCGCGCGCGATGCGCGTGCGACCAGCGCGACGCGTTCGCCGTCGGCCTGCGCGGCCGCGAGCAGCGGCTCGAGCGCGTCGAACGGCAGCAGCGCGAGCGGCGTGCGCGGCGCGTAATGCGCCTTCAGCGTGCCCGACGCGCGCGGCGCGGTCGCATCGCTGCCGTCCGGCAGTAGCGGTGCGCGGCCGAGCACGGCGGCGATCTGCTGCGGCGTCACGTGGCCCGGGCGCAGCAGCGCCGGGAAGCCGCGCGACAGGTCGAGAATCGTCGATTCGATACCGACTTCCGATGCGCCGCCGTCGAGCACGTGCACGGTGTCGCCGAATTCGTCGCGTACGTGCTGCGCGGTGGTCGGGCTCACATGGCCGAACCGGTTCGCGGACGGCGCAGCCACGCCGCCATGCCCGCCGCGCCGCGCGCTGAACGCGGCCAGCAGCGCCTGTGCGACCGGATGCGACGGGCAGCGCAGCCCGACCGAATCCTGGCCGCCGCTCACGGCGTCCGGGATGCGCGCGTGGCGCTTCAGGATCAGCGTCAGCGGGCCCGGCCAGAACGCATCGATCAACGCCTGCGCGTCGGCCGGCAGATCGTCGGCCCAGTAGCCGGGATCACCGCCCGGCGGCAGGTGCACGATCACCGGATGATTCGCGGGCCGCCCCTTCGCCGCGTAGATGCGCGCGACGGCCTCGGGATTCGCCGCATCGCCGCCGAGCCCATAGACGGTTTCGGTCGGAAAGGCCACGAGCTGGCCCGCGTCGAGCAACGCGGCGGCCGCGTCGATCTGCGCGGCCGTCACGGCGTTCGGGAGGTCGATGGACATCGGCTGGCGTCTCAGTCGAGCGGCACGCGCAGCAGCTGCGCGCACGCGGTGGCCGCGGCAACGGCTTCGTCGCGCGTTTCGGCCGTGAAGTTCACGTGGCCCATCTTGCGGCCGATGCGCGCCTCTTCCTTGCCGTACAGGTGCAGGTGCGCGGTCGGCATCGCCGCGACCGTGTCCCACGGCGGCGTGACGGCATCGGCCGCCGCACCTACGCCGGCCGCACCGTTCGGGAACCACACGTCGCCGAGGATGTTCAGCATCGCGGCCGGCGAATGCTGGCGCGGGTTGCCGAGCGGCATCCGCGTCATGGCACGCACCTGTTGCTCGAACTGGCTCGTTGCGCACGCATCGACCGTGTAGTGGCCGGAATTGTGCGGGCGCGGCGCCATCTCGTTCGCGACGAACGAACCGTCTTCGAGCACGAAGAACTCGACGCACAGCACGCCGACGTAGCCGAGCGTATCGGCGATCCGCACGGCGGCCTGCTGCGCCGCTTCGACACGCGCGGCATCGGCGGCCGGCGCGGGCACGACGGTCAGCGCGAGGATGCCGTTGTGGTGCACGTTCTGCGCGAGCGGGAACGCGGCCGAGCGGCCGTCCGCGCCGCGCGCGATCAGCGCCGACACTTCGTATTTCAGCGGCAGGCGCTTTTCGAGCACGCACGGCACGCCGTTCAGCGCCGCATGCGCGTCGCGCGCTTCCTGCGCGGTGCTCACGCGCACCTGGCCCTTGCCGTCGTAGCCGAGGCGCGCGGTCTTCAGGATGCCCGGCAGCACCGCGTCGAGCGCGGCATCGTCGAGCGCGGCGAGCGCCGCCGATG
Source organism: Burkholderia sp. Se-20373 (assembly GCF_017104705.1). Taxonomy (NCBI): domain Bacteria; kingdom Pseudomonadati; phylum Pseudomonadota; class Betaproteobacteria; order Burkholderiales; family Burkholderiaceae; genus Burkholderia; species Burkholderia sp. Se-20373. The sequence continues at coordinate 4,473 of NZ_JAAGPH010000148.1, forward strand.
ATTCGATCACGACGTGCGGCGCGACGGGCACGCCCGAGGCTTCGATGAAGCGCTTCTCCGCGATCCGGTCCTGCGCGACCGCGACGCAGCGGCCGGCCGGTGCAACGAACGTCGTACGCGCGAGGAAATCGAGGCTCGCGGCCGGCACGTTCTCGAACTCCGTCGATACCGCGTCGCACAGGTCGGCCAGTTCGGCGAGCGCGGCTTCGTCGTCGTAGGCCGCGCGCAGGTGGCGGTCGGCGACCGCGCCGGCGGGGCTCGTCGGATCGGGATCGAGCACGGCGACGCGATAGCCCATCGACTGGGCGGCAAAGCAGAACATGCGGCCGAGCTGGCCACCGCCGACCATGCCAAGCCACGCGCCGGGCAGGATCGGGGAAACGGAATCAGGAGTTGCGGTCATGTCAGTGGTCGGTCGCGGCGGGCGCTGCCCGCCGCAAGTGGGGAGGTCAGGCAGCCGCTCGAATGGCAGGGCGGCCGCCGGTGCGCCGTCATTCCAGCGGCGGCAGCACCATCGCGTGCGCGGCTTCGTTCTGGCGCACGCGGAACGCGGCGAGGCGGTTCGCATAGTCGACCGAGTTGCCGGACAGGATCGATACCGCGAACAGCGCGGCATTTGCAGCACCGGCCTCGCCGATCGCGAACGTCGCGACGGGCACGCCCTTCGGCATCTGCACGATCGAGTGCAGCGAATCGACACCCTTCAGGTACTTGCTCGCGACCGGCACGCCGAGCACCGGCACCGTGGTTTTCGCGGCCAGCATGCCGGGCAGGTGCGCGGCGCCGCCGGCGCCCGCGATGATCGCGCGCAGCCCGCGCTCGCGCGCTTTCTCCGCATAGTCGAACATCTCGTCGGGCATCCGGTGCGCGGACACGACCTTCGCTTCGTACGGCACGCCGAATTCCTGCAGGATGGCGACCGCGTGCTTCATCACGTCCCAGTCGGAACTCGAACCCATCAGCACGCCGACGAGCGGCGCGCTGTGCGTGTGGGCGGTCTGGACTTCACTCATTTCGTGCGTTCCCTCTGGTCAGGCGAGCGACTGGCCCGTGATGCGCTCGAGCGCTTCCTGGTACTTCGCGGCCGTCTTCTCGACGACGTCGGCCGGCAGTGCCGGTGCCGGCGCCGTCTTGCCCCACGGCTGCGCCTCGAGCCAGTCGCGCACGAACTGCTTGTCGAACGACGGCGGGTTCGTGCCGACTTCGTACTGGTCGGCCGGCCAGAAGCGCGACGAATCGGCCGTCAGCACTTCGTCCATCAGGTACAGCTGGCCGTGGTTGTCGAGGCCGAATTCGAACTTCGTGTCGGCGATGATGATGCCGCGCGTGGCCGCGTAGTCGGCCGCTTCCTTGTACAGCTTGATCGAGATGTCGCGAATCGTCGCGGCCAGCTCGGTGCCGATGCGGCGCTCGGTTTCCTCGAACGTGATGTTCTCGTCGTGCTCGCCCATCTCGGCCTTCGCGGCCGGCGTGAAGATCGGCTCGGGCAGCTTCTGCGCGTTCTGCAGGCCTTCCGGCAGCTGCACGCCGCACACGGCGCCCGACGCCTGGTATTCCTTCCAGCCGCTGCCGGCCAGGTAGCCGCGCACGACTGCTTCGATCATGATCGGCTCGAGGCGCTTGACGACCACGCCGCGGCCCTTCACCTGCTCGACCTCGTCGGCCGCGACAACCGCTTCCGGCGCGTCGCCCGTCAGGTGGTTCGACACGATGTGCGCGAGCTTGTCGAACCAGAAGTTCGCCATCTGGTTCAGCACGCGGCCCTTGTTCGGAATCGGCTCGCCCATCACCACGTCGAATGCCGACAGACGATCGGTCGTGACGATCAGGAGCTTGTCGTTGCCGACCGCGTAGTTATCGCGGACCTTGCCGCGACCGAGGAGCGGCAGCGAGCGGAGCGTGGATTCGTAGAGGGTAGACATCGTCTTTTCGCAGATAAGGAGCCAAACAAAAAGGGAAACGCCGTTCCCCGCGGCAGGCGGGAACGGCGGTCTTGCAATACGTCGGCGAACCGCCGGGCGACGGCGCCCGGGCGGTTGCCGGCCGGCCCTCGTTCGGCCGGACGGAGCGGCTGCGGGGCCGGATCAGATCCGGCCGGACAGCCTTGCCGTTGCCCACATCGGGCGCGGCAATCGTACTACAGTCTCAGCGCACGACCTGTGCGAGCGCGCCGGACTTGTACTGCTCGGCGATCTTGTCGAGCGCCACCGGCTTGATCTTGCCGGCCTGGCCTTCACAGCCGAACGCGAGGTAACGGTCGACGCAGACCTGCTTCGCCGCTTCGCGCGCGGGCTTCAGGTAGTCGCGCGGATCGAACTTGCCCGGGTTCTCGAACAGGTAGCGGCGGATCGCACCGGTGATCGCCAGACGCAGGTCGGTGTCGATGTTGATCTTGCGCACGCCGTGCTTGATGCCTTCCTGGATTTCCTCGACCGGCACGCCGTAGGTTTCCTTCATGTCGCCGCCGAATTCGCGGATCTCGGCCAGCAGTTCCTGCGGCACCGACGACGAACCGTGCATCACCAGGTGGGTGTTCGGGATGCGCGCGTGGATTTCCTTGATGCGCTGGATCGACAGGATGTCGCCCGTCGGCTTCTTCGAGAACTTGTACGCGCCGTGCGACGTGCCGATCGCGATCGCGAGCGCATCGCACTGCGTGAGCTTCACGAAGTCGGCGGCCTGCTCCGGATCGGTCAGCAGCTGCTCGCGGGTCATCGTGCCTTCCGCGCCGTGGCCGTCTTCCTTGTCGCCCTTCATCGTCTCGAGCGAGCCGAGCACGCCGAGTTCGGCTTCGACCGTCACGCCGATCGAGTGCGCCATCTCGACGACCTTGCGCGACACGTCGACGTTGTACTCGTACGATGCGACCGTCTTGCCGTCGGCTTCCAGCGAACCGTCCATCATCACGCTGGTGAAGCCGCTGCGGATCGCGGCCATGCAGACTGCCGGCGACTGGCCGTGATCCTGGTGCATCACGACCGGGATGTGCGGGTACGATTCGACCGCTGCTTCGATCAGGTGGCGCAGGAACGGCTCGCCCGCGTACTTACGCGCGCCGGCCGATGCCTGCATGATCACGGGCGCGCCGACCTGGTCCGCCGCCGCCATGATCGCCTGGACCTGTTCCAGGTTGTTCACGTTGAAGGCCGGCAGGCCGTAACCGTGCTCTGCCGCGTGGTCCAGCAATTGACGCATTGATACGAGAGGCATTGTGGAACTCCATGGAATGAAAACCGGTGCGCCCTGACGCCGGCGCGGCGCTCGCTCCCGGTCGAACCCGGGGTGGCGCGGCGCGGCTGAGCGTCGAATAGCCGCATTTTATCGCGAAGCGCCTCCGATTCCGACCGCCCGGTGGCGCCGACTCGCAATTTGTTACGTTCGCACGGCACAATGCGGGCAAAAATGAGAAAAAAAGCCGCGCGGGGCTTCGACCCCACGCGGCTTTCGCGCGAAAAACGGTGCCGGATCGATTTTTTCGGCCGACCCGAGGTTCAGCGGGCGCTCAATAGTGCTCGCCGACCCGCACGATCTTCAGCGTGTTGGTGCCGCCCGCCTGCCCCATCGGCTCGCCGACGGTCAGCACGACCATGTCGCCGTGCTGCACGTAGCCCTGCTTGACGACGATCTCGAGCGCCGCCTGGAGCGCCGAGTCGCGGTCGCTGTTGAAGTCGACGTGCAGCGGCGTCACGTTGCGGTACAGCGCCATCGTGCGCTCGCTGCCGACACGCGGCGTCAGCGCGAAGATCGGCACGTGCGTGTAGTGACGCGACATCCACAGCGCGGTCGCGCCCGATTCGGTCAACGCGATGATCGCCTTCGCACCCAGGTGGTACGCGGTGAACAGCGCGCCCATCGCGATCGACTGGTCGATCCGCGTGAACGTGCGGTCGAGGAAATCCTTGTCCAGCTCGACTTCTTCCGACTTTTCCGCCTCGACGCACACGGCCGCCATCGTCTCGATCGTGACGACCGGGTACTTGCCGGCGGCCGTCTCGGCGGACAGCATCACCGCGTCGGTGCCGTCGAGCACCGCGTTCGCGACGTCCGACACTTCCGCGCGGGTCGGCACGGGTGCGTGGATCATCGATTCCATCATCTGCGTCGCGGTGATCACGAGCTTGTTCGACTCGCGCGCCATCCGGATCATCCGCTTCTGCAGCGCCGGCACGGCCGCGTTGCCCACTTCCACCGCGAGGTCGCCGCGCGCGACCATGATGCCGTCGGACGCGTCGAGAATGCTTTGCAGCGCCGGAATCGCTTCCGCGCGCTCGATCTTCGCGATCATCTTCGGCTTGATGCCGTAAGGCGCGCCCGCGATGTTCGCGAGCTGGCGCGCCATTTCCATGTCGGTCGCATTCTTCGGGAACGACACCGCCACCAGGTCCGCACCGAGCGACATCGCGGTACGGATGTCTTCCATGTCCTTCGCGGTCAGCGCGGGCGCCGACAGGCCGCCGCCCTGGCGGTTGATGCCCTTGTTGTTCGACAGCTCGCCGCCCACCTTGACGATCGTGTGGATCTCGTCGCCGAGCACGCGCTCGACGGTCAGCACGATCAGGCCGTCGTTCAGCAGCAGCAGGTCGCCCGTGCGCAGGTCACGCGGCAGCTCCTTGTAGTCGAGCCCGACGCGCTCGTCGTTGCCCAGCTCGCAGCCCGCGTCGAGGATGAAGGCCTGGCCCGGCTCGAGCGTCGTCTTGCCGTTCTCGAACTTGCCGACGCGAATCTTCGGGCCCTGGAGGTCGGCCATGATCGCGATCTCGCGGCCGACCTTGCGGGCGGCCTCGCGCACCATCTCGGCGCGCTGGCGGTGATCGTCGGCCGTGCCGTGCGAAAAATTGAGCCGCACGACGTCGAGGCCCGCCTGCATCATCTGCAGCAGAATCTCCGGCGAACTGGAAGCCGGGCCGATCGTGGCGACTATCTTGGTGGCGCGCTGCATGAAACTCCTCATCTGGATCAAGGTGGATGCGCTGGGTGAAACGCTGCGAGAGCCGGAAGCGGCAGGCCCAGCGGCCGCCGCTCCGGGGGGCGTGCCGGTGCTTGCGCCCGGCATCGCTTTGTTCTGAATCTCGTGGTGCTGCTCGGCCGCGTCGCCGGCGGCCGCCGGTGCGCGCGGGGCGGTGTTCGCCCGCGCGGGCGCGCGTTTGCGCTTGCCCGCGCCGGCCGGCTGCTCCGCTTTCGCGGAGCGCACGGCCTTCGTCACCCCTGCGCGCGCCGCCACGCTCAGGCCGCCCGCGTTTCCAGCACTTCCACCGCCGGCAGCTTCTTCCCCTCGAGGAACTCGAGGAAGGCGCCGCCGCCCGTCGAGATGTAGCTGACCTGGTCATGGATGCCGTACTTCGCGATGGCCGCGAGCGTGTCGCCGCCGCCCGCGATCGAGAACGCGGACGATTTGGCGATCGCTTCCGCGAGCGTCTTGGTGCCGTTGCCGAACTGGTCGAACTCGAACACGCCGACCGGGCCGTTCCACACGATCGTGCCGGCCTTCTCGAGCTGGCTCGCGAGCGCCTTGGCGGTATCCGGGCCGATGTCGAGGATCATGTCGTCCGCTTCGATGTCGGCGACCTGCTTCACCGTGGCCGCGGCCGTCGGCGAGAATTCCTTGGCCGTCACGACGTCGGTCGGGATCGGCACCGACGCGCCGCGCTCGCGCGCTTCGTCGATGATCGCCTTCGCCTCGTTGACGAGGTCGGCTTCCGCGAGCGACTTGCCGATCGACAGGCCGGCCGCGAGCATGAACGTGTTGGCGATGCCGCCGCCGACGATCAGCTGGTCGACCTTGCCGGCCAGCGACTTCAGGATCGTGAGCTTGGTCGACACCTTCGAGCCGGCGACGATCGCCACCAGCGGGCGGGCCGGGTTGCCGAGCGCCTTGCCGAGCGCGTCGAGTTCGGCGGCCAGCAGCGGGCCCGCGCACGCGACCGGCGCGTACTTCGCGATCCCGTGGGTGGTCGCTTCCGCGCGGTGCGCGGTGCCGAACGCGTCGTTCACGTACACGTCGCAGAGCTTCGCCATCTTCTGCGCGAGCTCGTCCGAATTCTTCTTCTCGCCCTTGTTCACGCGGCAGTTCTCGAGCAGCACGACCTGGCCCGGCGCGACGTTCACGCCGTCCTCGACCCAGTTCGACACGAGCGGCACGTCACGACCGAGCAGCTCGGCGAGGCGCTTCGCGACCGGCGCGAGCGAATCTTCCGGCTTGAATTCGCCTTCGGTCGGACGGCCGAGGTGCGACGTGACCATCACGGCCGCGCCGGCGTCGAGCGCGGCCTGGATGGCCGGCACGGACGCGCGCACGCGCGTGTCTTCGGTGATGTTGCCCTGGTCGTCCTGCGGGACGTTCAGGTCGGCACGGATGAATACCCGCTTGCCGGCGAGCTGGCCGGCGGCGATCAGGTCGGTAAGACGCTTGACTTGGCTCATGTTGAACAAATTGAAGTAGTGGATGGGGAAAGGGGGTTCACGCTGGACGTGCGCGGGCTGCCGCGAAAGGGCGCCGGATGCGGCCGTGGCTGGCGGTTCGCATGACGCGCACGGGTAAAAAATCTCGAACGGGCATTCTAGCCGATCCACCCGGCAGACTGACCCGCGGGCGGCGAATTCCGCCTATTTGGGATCGCGCGCGGGAACGGACACATTGCCGCAATGCAGCAATGCACGCGCGCAAGCGGCCGATACCCGGCGGGCCTGAGCGGCGACCCATCAGAAGATCAGGCGCAGCGCGGTGAAGACGAGCATCCCGACGACGATCGTGCCGAGCATGCTGCGCCGCCACAGGAACCAGCCGAGGCCGGCGAGCGCCGCGTAGAACGGATGGTTGGACAACGCGAACGACAGCCCGGCCGGCGTTTCGAGCACGTCGGGCAGCACGACGGCGACCAGTGCCGCCGCCGGCGCGTAGCGCATTGCGCGCTGCGCGCGCTCGGGCAGCACGGTGCGTTCGCCGCCGATCAGGAACAGCGCGCGCGTGACGGCCGTGACGATCGTCATCCCGATGATGACGATCCAGATTTCCATCGCGCTCATCAACTACTCCTTGAAATGTTGCCATCGATGGCGGGCAAGAAATACATACCCTTGACAGGCAGCTTCTTCCATCGACTAGGATCACCGGCATGATTCTTGTCTATCGCTACCGGGTGAAGTCGCTCAACGGCCTCCTGAACCAGCAGAGCCGTGCGGTGAACTATGTCTGGAACTTCTGCAACGACACGCAGAAACACGCCCTCAAGTGGAACAAGAGGTGGCCGACGGGTTTCGATCTGAACGTACTGACGACGGGCTGCAGCAAGATACTCGGCATCCACTCCGGCACGGTCAACGCAACGTGCGAGCAATACGCGAAGTCGCGCAATCAGCGCCGTCGGCCTTACTTGCGCTATCGCGGCAAGAAATCTCTTGGCTGGGTGCCGTTGAAGGGGCGTGACCTGAAGCGCGAAGGCGACGCATTTCGCTTTGCCGGCAGCACCTTTCGCGTGTTCAACAGCCGACCGCTTCCCGAAGGCAAGATCAAGGACGGAACCAACTTTGCGCAGGATGCGCGCGGCAATTGGTTCTTGAACATCGTGATCGAGATGCCAGATGTTCAGGCCCGCCCGATCCGTTCCGGCGTCGGCATCGATCTCGGCCTGAAAGACTTCGCCACACTTTCGACGGGCGAGAAGCTGCCGAACGACCGGTTCGGCCGGCGAGCGGCCGATAAGCTGGCAAAGGCCCAGCGAGCGCGAAAGCACAAGCGACATATCGCGAAATTGCACGCCAAGGTGGCGAATGCGCGTGCTGATTTCCAGCACAAGCTGGCGCTCGATTTGGTGCGGCGCTTCGATTACATCGCGGTCGGCGACGTGTCGGCCGCGAAGCTCCCCAGAACCAGGATGGCGAAGAGCGTCTACGACGCATCCTGGTCGTCCTTCCGAAACAAGCTCCGTTACCAGGCGATCGCGCACGGGGCCACGTTCGAGGAAGTCGACGAAAGCGGTTCCACCCAGTCCTGTTCGGCGTGCGGGTCGAAAGACAGCACGACGCGGCTGAAAGGTATCGCGGGACTGCGAGTAAGAGAGTGGGCCTGCGATGGCTGTGGTGTCGTGCATGATCGAGATACCAACGCTGCTTTGAACATTCTCCGATGCGGACGTGCATCGCCAGCTGTGGGAATCCGCCCCCTTTAGGCGGCGGAGGACGTCAATCGATTTCCTTTTCGTGCACGGTTTCGGTGCGGATGCGCCGCCAGTCGGCCCGCTCGACGAAGAAATCGGCCGTGCTGCCGGCCGCGAGCGCGGCGAGCACCGCGAGCGGCAGCGCGAGCCGGTACGGCAGGTCGAACGCGATGAGCGACACGACACCGGCGACCGCGACGGCCGCGAGCGTCGAACGGTTCGCGACCGCCGACACCATGATCGGGATCAGCGCGAGCGTGCCGGCCAGCTCCAGCCCCCAGCTCGCGGGAAAGAAGCTCGCGAGCAGGATGCCGGCGAGCGACGACACCTGCCACGACAGCCAGCTCGCGAGCGCCATCCCCCAGAAATACGCCTCCTTGCCGGGCACGTGGCCGTAGGCGAAGCCCTGTTTCTGGAACAGCAGGTAGATCACGTCGCCGTTGAAATAGCCGATCGCGAGGCGCCGCCACAGCGGCAGGTAGGAAAAATGGGGAGCAAGCCCGGCGCTGAAGATCACGAAGCGCGTGTTGACCATCGCGGCCGTGAGCAGGATGGTCCAGATCGGCAGCTTCGCCGCGAGGAGCGGCAGCACCGCGAGCTGCGACGAACCCGCGTAGACCAGCAGCGACATCGCGCTCGCCTGCCAGAGTGTCATGACCGACTTGCTCATCGCGATGCCGGTGACGAGCCCCCACGAGAAAATCGCCATCAGCGTCGGGGAATAGTCGCGCGCGCCCTGGATCAGCGCGAAGCGGTCGGTGGCGGACAATCGAGCGAACATGGGAAGCGGGCCGCAGCGGGCGGTTCGTCGGGGCGCCGGCGCCTCCTGCCGGGTCGACCCGTCGTTATTGGAATCGGTACCGGGCGATTATAGCGCCGGCCCCGCGCCGACCGACCGGATCGCCTTCAAATGACGCTAAAATAAGCGTCTTTCCGGCTCAACGCTGCATACAACCCGCAGCACCTCACCGCTTCCCAGGAGAAATCTATGTCAATGGCCGACCGCGACGGCAAGATCTGGATGGACGGCAAGCTGATCGACTGGCGCGACGCCAAGATCCACGTCCTGACCCACACGCTGCACTACGGCATGGGCGTCTTCGAGGGCGTGCGCGCGTACAAGTCGGCCGACGGCAGCACCGCGATCTTCCGCCTGTACGAGCACACGAAACGTCTGCTGAATTCGGCGAAGATCTTCCAGATGGACGTGCCGTTCGACCGGGAAACGCTCGAAGCCGCGCAGCTCGAAGTCGTGCGTGAGAACCAGCTCGAGTCGTGCTACCTGCGGCCGATCATCTGGGTCGGCTCGGAAAAGCTCGGCGTGGCCGCGAAGGGCAACACGATCCACGTCGCGATCGCCGCCTGGCCGTGGGGCGCCTACCTCGGCGAGGAAGGCCTCGCGAAGGGCATCCGCGTGAAGACGTCGTCGTTCACGCGCCACCACGTGAACGTGTCGATGGTGCGCGCGAAGGCGTCGGGCTGGTACGTGAACTCGATCCTCGCGAACCAGGAAGCCACCGCCGACGGCTACGACGAAGCGCTGCTGCTCGACGTCGACGGCTACGTGTCGGAAGGCTCCGGCGAGAACTTCTTCCTGGTGAACAACGGCAAGCTGTACACGCCCGACCTGTCGTCGTGCCTCGACGGCATCACGCGCGATACCGTCATCACGCTCGCGAAGGACGCCGGCATCGAGGTGATCGAGAAGCGCATCACGCGCGACGAGGTCTACACGGCCGACGAGGCGTTCTTCACCGGCACGGCCGCTGAAGTCACGCCGATCCGCGAGCTCGACAACCGCACCATCGGCAGCGGCGCGCGCGGCCCCGTCACGGAAAAGCTCCAGTCGGCGTTTTTCGATATCGTGTCGGGCAAGAACGCGAAGTACGCGAACTGGCTGACGAAGGTCTGAGCGCGCCGCGCCACCGACCGCCCCACAAAAGAGTGATAAGAGAAAGTCTCATGAGTGAAATCAAGGAAATGCCGCTGGTCGAGCTGACGGCCAAGGATCTTCCCGCGTACTGCCCGAACCCGGCCATGGCGCGCTGGAGCGCCCACCCGCGCGTCTTCATCGACGTCTCGCACGGCGAGGCACGCTGCCCGTACTGCGGCACGCGCTACAAGCTGCGTGACGGCGAGGTCGTCAAGGGCCACTGAGCCCTGGCGGCCCGGCCTGCAGGCTGATGCAGGCCCGCCGATCGCCCAGGCGGCGCAGCCGGATTGCCGGCGCGCCGCCGTTCTCCATTCTGGCAACCCGAACGCGGCGCCTGGGCGCCGTGCTTCATTACGACATCGGAAGTCGACCTGATGCGTCGAGCGCTGGTTATCGCACCGAACTGGATCGGTGACGCATTGATGGCGCAGCCGCTTTTTGCGCTGCTGAAGAAAAACCATCCCCGCATCGCGATCGATGCCGTCGCGCCCTCGTGGGTCGCGCCCGTGCTCGAGCGGATGCCCGAGATCCACGATGTCTACGCGACCGATCTCGCGCACGGCAAGCTGCAGTTGCTGCGCCGCTGGCAGCTCGCGAGCGACCTGCGCGACGTCGGCTACGACGCGGCGTACGTGCTGCCGAATTCGCTGAAATCCGCGGTGATCCCGTGGCTCGCGAACATCCCGCTGCGGGTCGGCTACACGGGCGAGCACCGCTACGGGCTGCTGAACGTGCGGCACGCGAACCCGGACAAATCGGGCGAGCGGCCGCCGATGACGGCCCATTACGCGGCGCTCGCGTACGCACCGGGCGCGAAGCTGCCCGAGTCGATGAAGACGCTGCCCGCGCCGCGCCTCGACGCCGATCTCAACGAGACGGCGCGCGTGTCCGCCCGTTTCAATCTCGATACACGCAAGCCGCTCGTCGTGTTCTGCCCGGGCGCGGAATACGGCCCGGCCAAGCGCTGGCCGCCCGAGCACTTCGCATCGCTCGCCACCATCGTCCACCAGTCGTTCCCGTACACGCAGATCGTCGCGCTCGGCTCGCAGAAGGACGCCGCCGCCGCGCAGGCGATCGCCGACCACGCGCCGAACGTGCGCAACCTGTGCGGACAGACGTCGCTGTCGGAGGCGTGCGCGCTGATCGCGCGCGCGAACGCGGTTGTGACCAACGATTCGGGGCTGATGCACGTTGCCGCCGCGCTACGCCGGCCGCTCGTCGCGCTGTACGGATCGACCGATCCGCGCCACACCCCTCCGCTGTCGGACCTGGCGAAGGTACAATGGCTTCATCTCGAATGCAGTCCCTGCTTCGAACGCGAGTGCCCGCTCGGCCACCTGAAGTGCCTGCGCGAACTCGGTCCCGAGCAGGTATTCGGCGATTTGCGCGGCATGCTCGTCGGGCAGCGCTGACCCTGGCCGGCAGCGTCGCACGGCGCGCCGGGCAATCCGATTCACCGGTGTACGGCGGCTCCATCCGGGCCGCCGTGCTGAATACGGCGCGCGACGCGCGCGAGAGATAACCCCGATGCCACGTTTTGCCCGCCTCTTCGAAGCCGCCGCCGATACGCTGAACGCCTACTACCAGGCCGTCGCCGATGCCAATCTCGACGCGCTGCTGGGACTGTGGATCGACGAGGATTTCGCCAGCTGCGTATGGGCGGACGGCGAGCATCTGCACGGCCTCGACCAGATCCGCAGCGGGCTCGCCAACCGGCTCGCCACGCGCCCCGTGACGATCGAGCCGCTCGACATCCGCGTGTACGACAGCCTCGGCACGGTCGTCTATACGATCGCCGAAGCGCATCAGCAGGCCGACCTCACGGCCGAACCCGACATGGTGTTCGCCACGTACGTGATGATTCACGAACGTGGCGAGTGGCGCATCGCGCATATTCACGCGAGCCCGATTCCCGAACAGGCGGCCGGACAATTCGCCGCGAAGATCCGTCATGGGCAGGGTCCGCTGCACTGACGAAAAGACGAAGCAACGCATACGCGGGGCGATCATGAGTACGGCTTCTCCGCCCACCTCGCCGCTGACCGGGGCTCCGGCCCCCGACGACGACATACTGCGCTATCGCGCACCACGCTGGCTGCCCAACAGCCATGCGCAAACCATCGTGCCCGCGCTGTTCGCGCGGCGTCCCGTCGTCGCTTACCGACGAGAGCGATGGGAAACCCCCGATCACGACTTCATCGATCTCGACTGGGTCGCGCATCTCGACAGCGCGGCGCCGCGGCCCGATGCGCCGCTGTTCGTACTGTTCCACGGCCTCGAAGGCAGCTCCGGGTCGCACTACGCGCTCGCGATGATGGCCGCCGCGCGCGCGAAGGGCTGGCACGCCGTCGTGCCGCACTTCCGCAGTTGCAGCGGCGAGATCAACCGCCAGCCGCGCTTCTACCATCTCGCCGACAGCGCCGAAGTCGACTGGATCCTGCGCCGGCTTGCCGCGCAGCATCGCGGGCCGCTCGTCGCGGCCGGTGTGTCGCTCGGCGGCAATGTGCTGCTGCGCTGGCTCGGCGAGCATCGCAGCGACACGTCGATCCTGCGGGCGGCCGCCGCGATCTCGACGCCGATCGACGTGCACGCCGGCGGGCGCGCGCTGTCGCAAGGCTTCGCGATGGTCTACACGCGCAGCTTCCTGAAGACACTCAAGCGCAAGGCACTCGCGAAGCTCGACCAGTACCCGGGGCTGTTCGACCGCGAAGCGATGCTGCAGGCCGTGACGATGCGTGACTTCGATGAGATCGTGACCGCGCCGCTGCACGGTTTCGCGAACGCGGACGACTACTGGACCAAAGCGACGACACGGCCGCTGCTGCCGGCGATCGACGTGCCGACGCTGATCCTCAACGCCCGCAACGACCCGTTCCTGCCCGAGTCCGCGCTGCCGGGCCCGGCCGACGTCTCGCCGGCCGTCGAGCTCGACCAGCCTGCGGCCGGCGGCCATGCGGGATTCATGACCGGACCGTTCCCCGGCCGTCTCGACTGGCTGTCGGCGCGGGTGTTCGGCTATTGCTCCAAATTCGTCGACCATGGATGACATCGTCAGGCAGGCCCTCGCCAAGTGGCCGAACGTGCCGCACTGTACCGGCTGGCTGCTGCTCGACCGGCGCGGTGAATGGCGGCTGCGCGACGACGCGGCCCAGGCGGCCGGCGAACTCGGCTCGCCGATCCGGCATGCGGCGCTGAACGCGTTCATCGGCCGCAACTACGAATGCGACGCGCAGGGCCAGTGGTTCTTCCAGAACGGGCCACAGCGCGTGTACGTCGAACTCGCCTATACACCGTGGATCGTCCGGCTCGCCGAGCGCGACGGGCAGCTCACGCTCACCGACCAGACCGGCACGCCGTTCGAACCGGACGAAGCCTGGCTCGACGACGCAGGCGGCGTGCTGTTTCGCGCGGCCGGCACGCCGCCGTGCATCGCGGCGCTGCACGATCACGACCTCGGGCTGTTCGCCGATCACGCCGATTTCGATGCCGCGCCGCCCGTGCTGCACTGGCGCGACGGCCGCACACTGCCGCTCGGCAGCATCGTCGGTGCGGACGTGCCCGCGCGGTTCGGCTACGTCGCCAGCCCGGCGCAACAGGCGCGCAATACCGCTGGCAGCGGCAACTGACCCGCAGCGGCAGCGCCCGCGCTTCCCGAGTATCGGCCGCTACCCGCGGCCGTTCTTCTCGTCTTCGCGCTCTTCCTTGTAGCGCGCCTCGAATTCCAGCAGCCGCGCGCCGATCATCGACTGCTCGTAGAACGGCACGTCCTTCGCGTCGCGCGCTTCCTTCAACTGGCGAATCGCCGACGGCCACGCGCCGTCGAGCGCGAGCTTCTCCGCGAGCGCGCGGCGCCGCGCCAGCAGGTCACCCTTGCCGTCACTCGCCTTCGCGAGATAGTCCCACCAGTCCGGCTGCTCGGGGTCGGCCTTCGCCTGCGCGCGTGCCTGCGCCTGCGCGTCCGCGAAGCGGCGCGCGGCGATCAGCGCCTGAAGATGCGCGACGATCGCCGCGTGCGACGACGGCCAGCGCCGCTGCG
>NZ_JAAGPH010000149.1:0-18551 GCF_017104705.1 Burkholderia sp. Se-20373
CGGCGCTGGCGAAGACGCTGCGTGACTGGGTCGGCAAGCAGATCGGGCCGATCGCGAAGCCGAAGGACATCCGCTTCGGCGACAACCTGCCGAAGACGCGCTCGGGCAAGATCATGCGGCGCCTGCTCCGTTCGCTCGCGAAGGGCGAAGCGATCACGCAGGACACGTCCACGCTCGAGAACCCGGCCATCCTCGAGCAGCTCGCCGAAGTGCGCTGATCGTACCGGTTGCGCATCACGCGCACGAGCCCCTGCGCGGCAATCCCGATTGCCCGCGCAGGGGCTTTTTGTTACATAACGGCATGACCGTTCCAACCCGTCCCGCGCCTGCCGCGCCGCCCCCCGTTCCCGAGCCGCTCGCACGCGCCCACGCACGCTACTGGCGCTTCAACGTCGCGCTGATCGCGGTGCTGATGGTGATCGGCTTTTCGGTATCGTTCATCGTGCCGTTCTTCGGGCCCGCGCTCGCCAGGATCCGTTTCGCCGGGTTCAGCCTGCCGTTCTACGTCGGCGCGCAGGGCGCGATTCTCGTGTATCTCGTGCTGATCGTCGTCTATATCGGGCTGATGCAACGCGCGGACCGCACGCTGCGCCGTGCGTACGACGATCATGCGGCACGCGCCGGCCTTGCGAACGGCGGGCGCTGATCCATGCTGACGCACCGACTGATCCGCGCCTACGCGCTCTACACGCTGGGATTTCTCGGCTTCGTGCTGCTGATGTGGCGGATCGAGCGGGCCACCGGCTCCGGCGTCTGGATCGGCTACGTGTTCCTGTTCGTGCCGATCGCCGTGTATGCGGTGATCGGGCTGCTGTCGCGCACGTCCGATCTCGTCGAATACTACGTGGCCGGGCGGCGCGTGCCGTCTGCCTTCAACGGGATGGCGACCGCGGCCGACTGGCTGTCGGCCGCATCGTTCATCGGCCTGGCCGGATCGCTCTACGCGACCGGCTACGATGCGCTCGCCTACGTGATGGGCTGGACGGGCGGGTTCTGCCTCGTCGCGTTCCTGCTCGCGCCTTATGTGCGCAAGCTCGCGCGCTACACGATTCCCGATTTCCTCGGTACGCGCTTTTCGAGTACGGCCGTGCGCGCGCTGGCGGCCGGTGCGGCGATCCTGTGTTCGTTCGTGTACCTGGTCGCTCAGATCCAGGGGATCGGCCTGATCGCGACGCGCTTCATCGGCGTCGATTTCGCGATCGGGATTTTCTGCGGGCTCGCGGGCATCCTCGTGTGCTCGTTTCTCGGCGGGATGCGCGCGGTCACGTGGACGCAGGTCGCGCAGTACATCATCCTGATCAGCGCGATCCTGATCCCGGTGTCGCTGATCGCGATGAAGAACGGGCTCGGCCCCGTGCCGCAGTTCAATTACGGCAAGCTGATGGAGCGCGTCGCGGCGCGCGAGGCGCAGGTGCGCGATGCGTTCGACGAGCAGCAGGTGCGCGACGCGTATCGCCGGCAGGCCGCGGATATCCAGACGCGGCTCGACCGGCTGCCGGCATCCTATGCGGACGCCCGCCGGCATCTCGCCGACCAGCTGGCCGACCTGCGGCGCCACAACGGGCCGCTGCGCGAGATCAGCCTGCGCGAGCGCGAGCTGGCCGACTTCCCGCGCGATCCGGCGGCGGCGCGCGTCGCGTGGACGCAGGCGCGCGACGACCTGCTGGCCCGGGCCGAGCCGCCCGTGCCGATGCATGAGCCGTTTCCCGCCGCGAGCGAAGACGAACGCAAGCCGCGCGAGCGGAATTTCCTTGCGTTGCTGTTGTGCCTGTCGCTCGGCACCGCGAGCCTGCCGCACATCCTGACGCGCTACAACACGACCACGTCGGTCGCGTCCGCACGGCGCTCGGTCGGGTGGACCCTGTTCTTCATCGCGCTGTTCTACCTGAGCGTGCCGGTGCTCGCGGTGCTGATCAAGTACGAGATCCTCGCGAACCTCGTCGGGCGGCCGTTCGCCGAATTGCCGGCGTGGGTCACGCAATGGCATCACTTCGAACCCGACCTGATCAGCGTCGTCGAGGTGATTCGCGACGGCATCGTGCACTGGTCGGAAATCCAGATGCAGCCGGACATGGTCGTGCTGGCCGCGCCGGAGATCGCCGGGCTGCCGTATGTCGTATCGGGGCTGATCGCGGCCGGTGCGCTGGCCGCGGCGCTGTCGACCGCGGACGGGCTGCTGCTGACGATCGCGAACGCGCTGTCGCACGACGTCTATTACTGCATGGTCGCGCCCGATGCATCGAGCCAGCGGCGCGTGACGATCTCGAAGGTGCTGCTGCTCGGTGTCGCGCTGTTCGCGTCGTATGTCGCGTCGCTCAATACCGGGAAGATCCTGTTTCTCGTCGGCGCCGCGTTTTCGCTGGCGGCCTCGAGCTTCTTTCCGGTGCTCGTGCTCGGCGTGTTCTGGAAGCGCACGACGACGCGTGGCGCGATCGCGGGGATGGTGACCGGGCTCGCGGTGTGCGTGTACTACATCGTGTCGACCTATCCGTACTTCACGCAGCTGACGGGGTTCGCGGGGAGCACGTGGTTCGGGATCGAGCCGATCAGCTCGGGGGTGTTCGGGGTGCCGGCGGGTTTTGCCGTGGCGATCGTGGTGAGTTTGTGCGATCGAAAGCCGGATGAATATACGCGGGCGCTGGTGGATTACATCCGGCATCCGTGACGCGAGTGTCGTCCGGCATTGCTCGAGTGCCGGGCCGCGTCCGTGTTGGCGCCAGGACGGGTGGGTCAGAGCGCTGAAATGCCGAGCTCGGCCCCCTTGGTTGTCTGCACCCGGCTGAAATCACAGCTTCCATCCGTTACCCCTTTCGCGTTCGGGATGGCGACGCAGACATAGGCACGGATGCCATGCGGCAAGGCCACGTGGCGGAACTCGCCAACCTTGATCGTCGCGACCCGATCGACGGCAAATCGATCGTTGATCGGTGTCACGCCGGGCGGGATCGACATGGTGACTTCCGACGTGGCGTTCCCGGCTTGCGATGTCAGCGTCTGGCTGCTGCCGATCTCTCCGTTGACCGAAAAGCGTATCGCTGCCTGTCCCTCGGACACGCGCTGGACCGTGACCGCGAGCGTCGGCTTGGCAATTCCCGCCGCGCATTTGCTGGCGGCGCATTCGCGAACGGAAAGCAGCGTGCGAAATGGGGATGCGGGCTGACCGATGACCGACAGGTCGGTCGACGATCCGCCGTCGCGCAGCGATTTTTCGAGCGGCGGGGGAGCGGTCACCGCGACGGTGGTGCTGATCGACGCGGGCGAAAATGCCGTCGCGCAAGCGGACAGCATCGTCGCAGCAATAGCCATCGTGGCGAACCGTGGACTCAATCGCATGGATCTGACTCGCGGTGATGAAACCCTGGATATCGTCAGGAGAATACACATCTTTAGCGTGCGGTGTTCGGGAGTTGCGGTGCGCCGCACGCTCAGATCGAGCAGGGAAGCGGGCCGGCTGCGCACGGCCCGAGCCGCTTCCTGGTGATCAGTTTGAACCGAATTTGTCGATCGGCAGATTGACTGCGCTCAGCTTCCAGGACCAGAGGCCGTCACGCTTGAGGATGAATGTCACCTCGTCGTCCGTTCCTTTTCGCGCAGTTGCGGTGACGGTCGACCAGTTCTTGTAGCCGGCCGAATAGTCGGCTTTCGGTTTGCTGTTCGATGTTTGCGGCGCGGTGCCGCCGTCGGACGCCGATTGGGCCGTTTCCGATGGTTCGGGAGAGGAGGCCTGCACGCTGGAGCGTGCAGGCTTGGCTGCGCCCTGGGCCATCATGGTCATGACGCCCGCCGGAGTAACCATCGTGTCGATGGCCTGATTCACGAAACCCATCGCCATCACCATTCCCAGATCGGCGAATGGATTGCCGTTCATCTCGGGGGAATTCGCCATTTTCGCCTGCATCATGGTTATGAGTTGCGCACGCAGGCTTTCTCGCATCGATGGAAAATCGACATGGGAAGAAAATGAGTCGGCATCGTTGTCGGCCAGGGCCGATCGCATCTGATACAGGGTGATGTACGGGCTCGCATAACTGGACGCCACGCCCGCAGCTATTGCGATCCCGGCGATCGCCAGCAGTTTTTTCTTTTTCATGGTCTCTACACGCGTTCATATTGTTTATCGGGGCGTTATTTTAACGGTCGCATGCCAGGAATTTGAGGGGCCGACAATCCGCGATGCGGATTTACGATCGTTATGCGATTTTGAATGACGGACTGAATGGGCGTCGTCGGGCCAAAAAAAGGCAATGCTGCGACGAGAAACGCATTGAATTGCCTGGCCGTCGCCCGCGCTTGATGCCTGATGACGGAAATCGAGGTGAAGCGCCTGATGGCGAGCGTGTCTGCGTAGCGCGCATCGGGGGCGCGGACAATGGTCGCCGCACCGACGATCCGCGGACGCTTCAGCGTGCAGAAATGAAAAACGGGCCAAGCGCCCGTTTTTGCGGATGTCCGGGGATTCGCCCACACGAGCGCGGGCCGCGGATTCGCTTGCAGGCGAATCCCTTCGAATCCCCCGCGCCGGCCGGCCTGTCGGCTGGCTTCTCCCCGGAAACGAAAATGCCCGCTGGCGCGGGCATTTTTGAATACTGGCGGAGAGAGGGGGATTCGAACCCCCGATAGGCGATTAACCTATACACGCTTTCCAGGCGTGCGACTTAAACCACTCATCCATCTCTCCGGAAGACCGAGAGTATAGCAAACTCTGGGGGCAGTCCGCCACTCCGTCCGACGATCCATGCAAATCGGACGGGGCGCGAGGTCGGCGGCCCGCCAGACAACCGTCGAGCGGGCGGTTGCGCCATCATGCAATCATGCTCCGTCCGCCTGCATTTTCCAGCCCTTCGTTCAACAGGAACGCCCCGCCATGTCGCTGTCCGCCTTGCTCGCTTTTGCCCTGATCCTGTCCGTCGGCGTCGCGACGCCCGGCCCGACGGTGTTGCTCGCGATGAGCAACGGCTCGCGATACGGGTTGCGTCACGCGATGGTCGGCATGCTGGGGGCGGTCACGGCCGATGTCGTGCTCGTTGCGCTGGTCGGGTGCGGTCTCGGGATGCTGCTCGACGCGTCGGAAACGGCATTCGTCACGCTGAAGCTGGCCGGCGCGGCGTGGCTCGCCTATGTCGGCGTGCGGATGCTGCTGTCTTCCGGCGGGTCCACCGCTGCGCAGGCGCTCGATCACGCGACGCCCGATCGCCGGACTGCATTCCTGAAGAGCTTTTTCGTCGCGATGAGCAACCCGAAGTACTACCTGTTCATGTCCGCGCTGCTGCCGCAGTTCGTCGACCGGTCGCATGCGATCGCGCCGCAGTACGCGATCCTCGCGGCGACGATCGTCGCGATCGACGTTATCGGGATGACCGGCTATGCACTGCTTGGCGTGCATTCGGTGCGCGTGTGGAAGGCCGCGGGGGAGAAGTGGCTGAACCGCGTCAGCGGGTCGCTGCTGCTGATGCTCGCGGGCTACGTCGCGCTGTATCGCAAGACCACGAGCTGACGCGGCGATGCATCGGGAACATACTTCTCGCCAACTGGCCCGGCGATGAAGCCGATCGAGCGCTTCACGCTCGAAACGCACGACGGTCCGTATGAAACGTGGCCGTCACGCACCCATGTGCTCGTGAACGGCGAACGTTGCGGCCTCACCGTTTCCGGCTATGTGCTGCTTCGTCAGTTCGAGACGCCGGACGCCTATCTGCTCGTCACCGACTACGACTGCCTGTTCGAGGAGGCCGTCACGTTCACGCTCGTGTCGAAGGATCCGTTGAAGGAACTCGCGCGGCGCACGGTCGGCGCGATGTACGCGTCGTGCCATCTGGACGACATGACGTGGGCCGACGACCGGCATTTCAGCGCGACGTTCGTGGACATCGAAGGGCGGTGGGATTTCACGATTCGTGACCGATCGGTGCCGTTCGTGTTGCCGCGGTTAGGCATGCGGCAGGTGCCGGCCGGCGCGACACCATGACGACGACCGGGCGTTGCCGGACGAGATGTGGTCAATTCGAAAGATTGTGAAATTTTAAATCCGGCTGGAAGCATTACACAAAGCGCTCTAAAACCTTTCAAAATTTCGTCACTCGCCTGACAAATTTGATATGCTCGCGAAAAAAACAGGCGGGCGGCACTCCCAGGACGGACCAGCGGGCGTGATTGCCCGGTGAACAACGAAGTAAAACAAAATCCTGAGAGTCACGCTGTGAATACAGCCGAATTGCTACGCACATTTGCGTCCGGGGTGGTCGATCAGAACAATCGACCGGTTCGCATGAACTGGGGGCCTGCCCAGAAGACGCTCGAGCAGGTGCTCGCGCTCCAGTATGCCGACATCCGGGAAGGGTTGATGACGGGCATCGAGGGGCATCTGACCTGCGTGTCCGCGCGGGCCGATCTCCCGATCCGCAGCTTCATAGGGCTACCGGTTTCCGTCGAGATGACGACCGATCGCGGGCGTCTCCATACCGTCAACGGCATCGTCACCGACGTCCGCACCGGACAGTCGGACGGTTCGCTCACCTGCTATCAGTTGACGATTCGCGACGTGCTGTCGGTGATGGAGCGGCGAACCAATTCACGACTGTTCCGCACCAAGAACCTGCCCGACATCCTCGGCGTGCTGCTCCAGGAGTGGCGCCAGCGCAGCTCGGCGCTGGCGGGCGCATTCGAATTCGACCTGTCCGGCCTGCAAGGCGAACGCTACCCGGCGCGTGAACTCACGCGGCAGGTCAACGAGTCGGACGCGCACTTCATCCGGCGGCTGCTGCGGCGCGACGGTGCGACCGTCTTCGTCAAGGCAGGCAAGGCCGGCGAGCGGGCGAACGGCAACGCGAACGACACGCCGGTTCATACGCTGGTCTTTGCCGACGATTCGATGAAGTTGCCCGAGACGGTTGCCGGGACCGTTCGCTATCACCGTGATGCCGCCACCGAAGAGCGCGACTCGATCACGCTGTGGGCGACGAGCCGCAGCCTGATTCCGGGCAAGATCGTCCGGCCGACATGGGATTACAAGACCGGCCGGATGTCGCAAACCGAACAGGCGACGATCGTCGACCAGGGCGACGGCGGCAACGATCTCGGGCATTTGCTGGCCGACAGTGTCATCGATATTCCGCACGCGGGAAATTCGTCGGCCGATCTCGACCGGATCGGCAAGGACCGCATGCTTGCGCACGAACTGCGCGCGGAATCCGTCGACGGTGTGAGCAATGTGCGCGACCTGGCCGTCGGCCACTGGTTTGCGCTTGCCGAGCATCCACAGCTCGACGCATTGCCGGCCGAGCAGCGGCAGTTCGTCGTCACGTCGCTTCATCACCGTGTACGGAACAACCTGCCGAAGGAACTGAACGAGCGCGCGCAGTCGTTGTTCGCGGCAAGCCGCGTGCTGTTCAACGCGGTGCCGACCGACGTGAGCAGCACGCCGGGCGATGAAAACGACAGGCGCTACGAGAACACGTTCTCGTGCGTACGGCGCGGCGTGCCGCTGACCCCGGCCTACGATCCCCATGTCGACCTGCCGGCCGTGCATCCGATGACGGCCGTCGTCGTCGGACCCGACGGGGAAGAAGTGTTCTGCGATGAAATGGGCCGCATCCGGGTGCAGATCCAGGGGTTGAACGCAGACGATCACGCGCATGCGCAGGGCGCCGGAACGAGCGGCACGCCGACAGACAGCGCGCCGGTGCGTGTCGCCTGCGCGCTCGCCGGGCCGAGCTTCGGTGCGAATACCTTGCCGCGCGTCGGCATGGAGGTGCTGATCGGCCATATCGGCGGCGATCCTGATCGGCTCGTCGTGATGGGGGTGCTGGCCAACGGGCCCAACATGCCGGCGACCTTCAGCCACACCGGCGCGCTGCCGGGCAACCGTTATCTGTCCGGCACGAAGACGAAGGAAATCAAGGGGCAGCGGTACAACCAGATCCGCTTCGACGATACGCCGGGGCAAATCAGCAGCCAGCTGGCGAGCGAGCATGCGCATAGCCAGCTGAACCTCGGCTATCTGACGCAGCCGCGCGATAACGGTCAGGGTACGGCGCGCGGCGAGGGCGCCGAGTTGCGCAGCGATGCGCACGTGGCGATTCGCAGCGGCAAGGCGATGCTGATCTCGGCCTGGGAACGGCTGCGCGCGAGCGACGGCCACCTGGCGCGGGACGAGTACCTGCAACTGATGCAGGAGTGCGTCGAGCTGTTCAAGAGTCTCGGCGACTATGCGGGCCAGCATCAGGGCGTGGCGCCCGATACGCAGCCGCACGACGCGCTGATGACGACGGTGAAAGGCTGGCCGAACGGGGAAGCCGCCGGTGGCGGCGAATCGCCAGGCGCATCGATGGCGGCGATCGGCATCACCGCGCCGGCCGGGATCAGCATCGCGACGCCGAAGACTGTCACGACCCATGCGGGCGGCAACGTCGACATCGTCGCGCAGAACCACCTGCAGTACACGAGCGGACAGCGGATCAACCTGCAGGCCGGGCATGGCGTGGCGATGTTTGCACACAGCGAAGGGGTCTCGGCGATCGCCAACCAGGGGAAGGTAGCGCTGCAGAGCCAGAACGACGATACGCAGATCGATTCCGCGAAAAATATCCAGATGACGGCGGGAGGCGGAAAGCTCGCGGGCATGGCCAGCGAGCAGGTCGTGTTCGTGACGTCGGGCGGCGCGTATCTGAAGCTGCAGGGCGGAGATATCGAGCTCGGGTGTCCGGGGAGTTTCACCGTCAAGTCCGCGTCACATACATGGGCCGGGCCGGCGAGCATGAGCACCGATTTCCCGAAGTTCGACCAGGGTTCGCTGGGGCGGGTGCCGAAGCTGGTTCGGGCGACCGACGGGCAGCCGGTCGAAGGGATGGAAGCCGAGGTGCGCAAGGCATCGGGCGAGTTGATCAAGGGGAAGACCGACGCGCAAGGCAAGCTGGCGCCGGTCAGCAGCGATCAGTTCGAACAATTGGCGGTGCGCTTCTTCAAGTCGAGAACCTGAGCTGAGTCTTCAAGAAAAACAACATGTTCAACTACAACTTTTCGCAGAACCCGGACGACCCGTCGAAGATGGCGGTGGGTGGTGGAGCGGGGACGACGCTGTTCAACCGGGACGATCTCCAATGCGTGATGCAGATGCCGCTGCCGGGCGTCGTCATTTTCGTTCACGGGGTGAATTCGGAGGGCGAGTGGTTCAAGGACGCCGAGGAAGGGCTGTGCGCTGGATTGAACCGGCGCATGGGGCGGTATGACGATCAACTGTTCCATTTTGGGCCGGTGGCCGGGCAGATGACGCCGGTCAGCTATATCGAAAGCCTGACACCTGACGGATTTCTGAATCCGGAAATGTCCTCGCAGACGTACATCAAGTCCGATCCGTCTTTTTCGCCTGTCATTCACTTCCGGTGGGGCTACTCAGCGAATGCTGACGAGCTGAAGAAGTATGGCGACAAGATCATGCTCAACGAGAACAATTATTGGGGCGGCGGGCCGTTCGCGGGCGGGTGTTCGAGTCTGCCGGATCTGTGGAATGACGGGTTGCACGACCGGCTTTTTCTGTGGCTGACCGTCCAGCACATGAATTCGATCGGCAATCGCAAGATCTATTCGACACCGCCGCGCGCTTATGGCGTGCTGGGTGCACTGCGACTTGCGCGCCTGGTCGAATGGATCCGCAAGCGGCAGGCCGACGTGCCGATCACGATCGTGTGCCACAGCCAGGGAAACATGATCGGGCTCGCCGCTGCATTCCTTGGCGACCGGTTGCAGGAGGTGACGGATCAGTGGGGCAAGACAGGACGCTGCGTCGCGGACACTTATGTTCTCGCCAATCCGCCGTACAGCCTAGTGGAGGGCAACTTCACCGATACCTGGGCACAGCGCGGGGTACGCGACAAGAACGGGCACGTGGGGCGCGAGACCTATGTCGCACGCAAGGAAACGCTGAGGGAGTACTTCGATATCCTGCGCGCTCGAGCCGATCTGGAGATGCCTGCAGAGGATCTCGATCGGGCAATGGAAAACGCAAGGCCGTCGAAGAACGGGGGTAAGCCGTATAGCGCTGCCAAAGATCGGGAGGCGCACGGGTTGTACGGGACAAACACCTACGGAAGAGTGACGCTGTACTGCTGCCCGCATGATCAGGTCATTTCAGCTCTGACCGTTCAAGGGATCGGCTGGCGCGGCATGAGTATTGAAGAGATCAGTGCGACGAACGCATGGGGTGTTTTCTCGCAACGCGTGTTCGCGTCGAATTTCGAAGTCGGCGGTGACAACAAGCTATACCGGTATTGGGAGGATGACTGGCGTAGCAGCAAGAACAAAACGGAGGGTTTTTGGTATCCGCCATCACCGCCCGCGCGGTACGGGTTTGCGCGAGGCATGCATTCCAATGAAGGGTGGATCGCGAAGTTTTTCACGTTTGTAACGAGCCCGGCCGTTTACCTGTTCAACTTGTCGGACATGGAGGTCAATGCCCTGCCTCCGGAAAAATGGGAAATCCCGATTACCGCACCGATGCTCGACAAGGAAACGCGCTTCTTTCCAAAGGCGTTGCGCTATGGCGAGCCATCGGGTGCGCGCGATGCGAACGGGAAACAGCTCGAAGGAGGAGACTTCAACGAGGGCTACGATCCGCCGTCGGCTGGGCTCGATGCAAACAAGAAGAACAAGCGGGATGACGATCCGTACGACAACTTCGACAAACAGTCGGAAAAATTCGCCACTCCTGAGGGAGACGCGCTGAAAGCGAAGGGCAACGCCGCATCCGAGGCTGCGCAGCGATACGAGGATCATTCTATTCTCCGGATGGAAGCGCGAAGATCAGGGAACCGCCGCTGGGTCAACGAGGCAGGAAAAGTGATCGGAGAGGACAATCCGGACGCAGCGAGCGCTGATTACATCGAATGGAGAAACAAGGAGATCTTCGCGATCCTGAACGGAGGGGACAAGAACAACCCCACCAACCATTCGACCATCATGACCAACAAGGACCATGCTGAGAGGGCACTGGCCTATGATGTGGCGATTGGCCTTTGTTATCTGACAGAAGATGACTTTGAGAATGCAAGACTTCAGGCCGACTGGCGATTCGCCGGCGAAGTAATGAAGGGTGATCCGAATTTTAAGTTGGCTGATTATATAAACACCGGAAAGTATGGCGATCTATTTTTACATGAGTGGGCAAATAAAGATGAGCATGCAAAGATGCCGCCAAAAATATATGACGAGCGAGATGGCGGATTTTTCCTGAAGTTGGGAGGAATTTTATGAGAGCGGTCATTGCCACTTGGCCGCGTCGGGTCGGCCTTGCTGGTCTTGCATTGTTCCTTGCTTCAGGGGCATCGTTTTTGATATTGATTTCGTCCGGCAAGCCGGCGGGAGAGTTATTGAGTATGGGTAATCTGATGAAACGACTGGTGCTGGTCCCTGGCCTCGTGGCAGTCATGGTGTTTGCATTTGCAACGGTGATTGCAACTCCACGCGCAGTCGCTGCATCGTCGGCCGATAAGGCAATCCCGATTGCTGGAACTGGTTCATCCAAACCCTTCGTTGCTCAGGTCGTGGGGCTAGGCTGGATGAATCCGCTTCAACGCAGGGATTACCCTACCGAGTGGCAAATATTGTGGACACTCGGTCTGGTCAAGCCGAACGTCAACGATGATATGGTTCGAACGAATCCGAGTAAATATTCGACGTTGCAGCCAATTTCCATTGTTGCGGATGGTCGTCGTGGGCGCGAATCTTTTTCTGGTTTTTATGAGAAATATGTCGATAAACTTCTGATACTCTTCCGTGTGCCGTATTTTACTGGCGAAGGTTATTTTTATACAGTCAGCCCGAGCGAGCAACGAAAGTGGCGAGAGTTGGCAGGCATGCATGTCGAGCTGGCAGTTCCTTCTGGCCGAGTTGATCCTGCGTCGGCTGGCTCCTATCTGCGCGACCGCATCGTTACCATCTTCGAAATCGGTAATCCCTCCGCGAAAAATCTTTGGACCCGTGATACGCCACCCGACGTACACGTGACGGCAGGGCAAGGGAATGCTGGTTTTACGTCATTGAACGCAGCGCTGGACTATCTGGCGGCACATCCGGACAAAAGCGCGTGGGTAATGAATTGGGATGCGCCGAACTTTCCGCCGCAAGATGGACAGATCAACGAGAACATGGTGGTGCTGTTTCTGGCTGGCCCGGATATGAAGACCGAGCGTGAGCCGCTTGCCTGGATCGGCAAGGCTGCACGAGGCAACATCAAGGATTTCGAGGCGAAGCAAGGCGCGAGCCGCGCGGTACAGGCATGGAAGTCGACAATCGACACGGCGGCGAGCAATGCGGGTGTGCCCGTGTCGTCGTTGAATTTCGTCGTGCACGACGCAGGAAAGGGCAGCGATGCTGCATCGACGCGGATCGCCTCGCTGTCGCAAACGCTGACGGACGTGTTGCCGGAATACGACTTCCGTACGCAGACTTTCAACACATCAGCGTTGCTCGGCGACATGGGCGCTGGCGCGGCGCTGACGGATGTCGTACTCGCGATAGGCCGAGCGAATCACCTCGGCGGAAACGTGCTCGTTGCAGGAACGACCGACAGCGAGCATCCGACCGCGGTGGTTGTCGTCGCCCCTTCGAAATTGACGCCGATCGACTCCAGCAAGAACTGGTTCCGCGCACGTGGCGGAAACAGTGCGTACCTGCCTTGGTGGGGGCGCCGTCACGATTCGGGCCCGACGACACAAGGCTATTCGGAATAAGGAGCCCGCATGCGCGGCATCATTCGGGTCGGCGACGCGACGAGCCACGGCGGCCAGGTCGTGACCGGGAGTGCGGTCAGTGAAGTGATGGGGCGGCCGGTCGCCCGACTCGGCGACACGTGCGTCTGCCCGATTTCGGGGCATCAGGCCTGCTTTATCGCCGAAGGCGATCCGCAGGTGATCGTCGACGGAAAACCCGCGGCGTTCGATGGTCACAAGACTTCGTGTGGCGCGACGCTGATTTCGAGTCTGGCGTCGTCCGGGCGGGAATGAGTCGTTGGGACGATTGTCACGACGTACTCGCCATTGGGAATGAAGACGGGGGTTCCGGTTCCGGCCGGGCTCCGGTGCCTGCTGGTCGACAGCCAACGCATTGCTGACCGGCTTGATCGGGAATATTCATGTCCCGTCTCACTCTTGTCAGACACGTCGAATCCGTTGTGATCGCGGCAGCGACAATCCTGTTGGTCTTGCCAGTGCGTGCGGAGATGAACGCCGCCTCGACGCAAGCCGTCGAGGGCGCATCCGCAGTGCCGTTCGTGGCCCAGGTCGTCGGACTTGCATGGCTCAATCCGCTGCAACGGCGCGACTATCCGACAGAGCGGCAAATGCAGTGGACGCTCGGGCTGGTCAAGCCAAATTTGCGCGGCGAGATTGCAAGCATGTTCGAAATCGGCAACCCGTCCGCAAAAGATCTATGGAGCCGCGATACGCCACCCGATGTCCACGTGACGTCAGGTCAAGGCAACGCCGGCTTCACGTCGCTGAACGCCGCACTGGATTATCTGGCCGCTCACCCCGACAAAAGCATCTGGGTGATGAACTGGGACGCGCCGAGCTTTCCGCCGCAGGACGAACAGACCAACGAGAACATGGTGCTGCTGTTCCTCGCCGGCCCGAATCTGAAGACCGAGCGCGAACCACTGGCCTGGATCGGCAAGGCCGCACGAAGCAACATCGACGATTTCGAGACGAAGCGAGGCATGAGCCGCGTGGTGCAGGCATCGGCGTCGACGATCGACGCGGCGGCGAGCAACGCAGGCGTCACGGTCTCGTCACTGAATTACGTCATTCACGACGCTGGCAAGGGCAACGATGCCGCGTCGACAAGGGCCGCCGTGCTGTCGCGATCACTGACCGAGGTGCGGCCGGAATACGACCTTCGTGCACAGACCTTCAATACGTCGGCAT
This sequence comes from Burkholderia sp. Se-20373, assembly GCF_017104705.1. Classification (NCBI taxonomy): domain Bacteria; kingdom Pseudomonadati; phylum Pseudomonadota; class Betaproteobacteria; order Burkholderiales; family Burkholderiaceae; genus Burkholderia; species Burkholderia sp. Se-20373. The sequence goes on from NZ_JAAGPH010000149.1 coordinate 13,914, forward strand.
TGCTCGGTGACATGGGTGCCGGCGCGGCCTTGACCGATGTCGCGTTGGCGATCGGCCGAGCGAAGCACCTCGGCGGAAACGTGCTCGTGGCGGGAACGACCGACACCGAGCATCCGACGGCGGTGGTGGTGGCCGCACCGTCGAAGCTGACGCCGATCGACACCAGCAAGAACTGGTTCCGTGCACGCGGTGAAAACAACGCGTGCTTGCCGTGGTGGGGCCGTCGTCATGATGCACGTCCGGCGTCGCAGGGCTATTCGGAGTAGAACCCGCCACAGGACGATTGTCGCCATGCATTGCGCGTCTGCATGACTGACTTCGGCGGATTTACCGCCGCCCGATGCGTCGCGACAATGGTTCTTCGCCGCATTAAGCCATCTGTAACAATCAGTGGAATGGCAAGAGGCAAATTCTTTCAAAATACTTTCTAATGCCCGCTGCCTACGTTTCCCGAAAATCGCCGGTTCACGCTCCATCAAGGCATTTGTCCTCACGTCACCGGGAGCCGTATCGAGACTTCCATCGTATACATTACAAAGCGTATGGATATTGAAAGATTAACGTCTCTTGACGCACCGCGTCGTCGCCATTTATTGTCCGTCTGCCGCCCGTGAGAGAGCACGGCGGCAATCGCGGATGCGCGCCTCACGCGCATGACAACACGCAGCAGAAAGCAGAAAAGGAAACGTGGTAGCCACATGAAGCCGCTATTCGACGACAAGAACTCCGATGCGGTCAGCGATCGTCCTTCCACCCCGTCTTCGTCACCCGTTGCAGCGCCCGTCACCGTGCCTGCCGCTGCCGTTGCCGTGCCGGCACCACGCCCGACCGAGAACGTCCGCCTGATCACCGTCGACGAGATCGACCAGCTCGGCGCGACACAGGGCACACGGATCGCCGCCTTCTCCCAGCAGATTCTCGCAAGCGTCCGCGCGTCGGATGCCGACCAGTTCGGCGACAAGCTCAACGAACTGATCGCGACCGCGAAGGGGCTCGACCCGCGCGGCGCCGACAAGGGCGGGCTGCTCACGCAGGTCACGCGGCTGTTCCGCTCGACCAAGGAAAAGCTGCTGTCGCAATACGAGTCGGTGAGCAAGCGGATGGACACGCTCGTCGTCGAGCTCGAGCACCATGCGCAGCGCCAGAAGGCCGGCATCGACGAGCTCGAGCGGATGTACAACGACAACTACGCGCTGCACCAGGCGCTCGCGCAGTCGAAGGCGCACGGCGAAACGGCGCTCGCGACGCTGCGTGCGCATCTCGCGGCCGGCCAGCAGCCGTTGGACGACGCGTTCGCCGCACAGCGCCTGCTCGACGTGAAGCGCACGGTCGACGCGCTCGAAAGCAAGCTCGATGACCTCGACCGCGCGATGCTGATGTCGAAGCAGCTCGCGCCGCAGATCCGGATGGAGCAGGACCAGAAACGCACGCTGACGTCGAAGTTCATGACGATCAAGACCGTGCTGATCCCCGCGTGGACCAACGCGTTCGCGCTCTACCTCGAGCAGCTCAGCACGAAGCGCGCGGCGGCGCTCGCCAATGCGACGTACGACGCGGCCGACGAGGCGATCCGTGCGCAGGCCGACCTGAACCGCCAGAACGCGCAGGAAGTCGCGAAGCTGAGCCAGCGCCCGGTGATCTCGACCGACACGTTCGAATACGCGCAGCAGCAGCTGTTCGGCGCATTCGACGACATCACGCAGATCATCGCCGACGGCCGTCGCCAGCGTGAGCAGGACGCACCGCGCCTGCGCCAGCTCGAACAGGACCTGATCACCCGATTCGCTCCGAAGCACAACTGAAAGAACCGAGAGAACACCGCATGATTACGCTTGAGAAACGCGCGGCGAAGGTCGCGATCGTCCTCGAAAAACGCCAGATCCTGAAGCCGCCCGTCGTGCGCGTCGGGGCGGCGCTCGACATCTCCGGCTCCGCGAAGCCGCTGTACCAGTCGGGCGTGATCCAGGACACGCACGACCGGATCCTCGGCATCGCACTGAAGTTCGACGACAACGGCGAAGTCGATACGTGGACCTTCACCGAAGGCTACGACCGCCTGCCGACCGCGACGCCGGACAACTACGGCTCGTATATCTCCGACCACGTGCTCAATGCACGGATCGACAAGTGGGGCGGCACGCAGTACGCGCCGGTGATGAACGACATCGTCGACTTCTTCTTCCGTGCGCCGGAGCCGTCGCCGAAGCGCGAAGAGAAGCGCGGCTTCCTGAGCCGGCTGTTCGGCGCAGCGGACGAGACGCCCGCGCCGGCCGCCGCCGCGCCGGTGAACGGCCACCTGCCCGCATGGGTGCTGTTCGTCACCGACGGCCAGAACCCGAAGAACGACCGCAAGCGCGTGCGCCAGCTGCTCGCCGAGTCGCAGCACTACCCGCTGTACTGGTCGCTCGTCGGCGTCGGCGATCCGAGTGAGTTCGGCTTCCTCGCGGAAGTCGCGGACGAGATGCCGAACGTCGGCTTCCTGCATCTCGAATCGCTCGACGTCAGCGACGAACAGATCTACGAACAACTGATCACGCAGGAATTCTGCGACTGGGTGCGCGCGAAGTAAGCGCAGCCCGCCCGCCTTTTATCCCGAACTCGATTACCCCCATCATGTTGAAAGACTTCAAGATCCCGTTGTCGCTCACGGTGCTCGCGCTGATCGCGGCCTATCTCCTCGGCGGCGTGAAGGACATGCTGATCGTCGCGGTCCTGTCGGTGCTCGAAATCTCGTTGTCGCTCGACAACGCGGTCGTCAACGCCTCGGTGCTCAAGAACTGGTCGGAGAAGTGGCGCAACCGCTTCATGGTGTTCGGCCTACCGGTCGCGGTGTTCGGCATGCGGCTCGTGTTCCCGCTGCTGATCGTTGCCGTGATCGGCCACATCGGCATGTGGGACGCGCTGAAGCTCGCGATCGAGTCGCCGGCGCAGTACGCGTCGATCCTCACGTCCGCGCATCATCAGGTCTCCGCATTCGGCGGCGCGTTCCTGCTGATGGTGTTCTTCAAATTCATGCTCGACACCGAGAAGGACGAACACTGGATCGGCTTCCTGGAAGGCCCGATGAGCCACCTCGGCCGCATCACGGCGCTGGAAGTGGCGCTGACGCTCGCCATCATCATCGTCGCGTCGCTCTACGTGCCGGCAGCCGAGCAGGTGGCCTTCCTGCTCGCAGGGGCGTTCGGCGTGATCAGCTTCGTGATCGCGCACGGCATCGGCGACCTGATCGGCGGCGAGGAGACGGGCACGCGCGTGGTGCGCGAGGGCGTCGCGGGTTTCATGTATCTCGAAGTGCTCGATTCGTCGTTCAGCTTCGACGGCGTGATCGGCGCATTCGCGCTGTCGAACAACATCTTCCTGATCGCGCTGGGCCTTGGCGTCGGTGCGGCCTATATCCGGGAGATGACGCTCGTGCTGCTGAAGAAGGGCACGCTCGCGCAATACCGTTATCTCGAACACGGCGCGTTCTGGGCAATCGGTGCGCTCGCAACGATCATGTTCCTCGGCGTGAAGTTCGAGGTGCCCGAGGTCATCACCGGCCTGGTCGGTGCGGCGATGATCGCGGCGGCCGTGTGGTCGTCGATCGTCGTGCAACGCAAGGAAGACCGCACGGCTGTAGCGGGCGAGTGAGCCGGCGTCGCGTGCGGGTCCAACACCATCAACGAGGGGCCGCGCAGGGCGGCTCGGCATTGCCGCCGGCGCAACGGCGGTTCCAGCAGAAGAGGTTCAGATGATCAATTTGTCGAAAGGCGGTCGCGTCAATCTGTCGAAGGAAGCGCCCGGCACGCAGAAGTTCCGCATCGGTCTCGGTTGGGATGCGAACGCGACGGACACGGGTACGGACTTCGATCTCGACGTGTCGGTGTTCCTGTGCAAGTACGACGCGCAGAGCAATCCGAAGCTGATCTCGGATCAGCACTTCGTGTTCTACAACAGCGAAGTGCGCACGATGGAGCGCAAGGACACCTTCATCCAGCCGGGCGACGATTTCCCGAAGCGCGGGATGCCCGCGTCGAAGTGCCTGGGTGTCGTGCATAGCGGCGACAACCGCACGGGCAGCGGCGACGGCGACGACGAGGTGATCTTCATCGACATGACGAAGCTGGCCGCGGACATCGAGGAGATCTCGGTGGTCGTGACGATCGACCAGGCTGACGCGCGCCGCCAGAATTTCGGCCAGGTGCGCAACAGCTACATCCAGATCGCCGACGAAGTGTCGGGCGCGGTGATCGCGAAGTACGCGCTCGAGGAAGACTTCTCGATGGAGACGTCGGTGCAGGTCGGCAGCTTCTATCGCCGCGACGGCCACTTCATGTTCAAGGCGGTCGGCGCCGGCTACAACCGTGGCCTGGGCGACTTCGTGCGCGCGTACGGCGGCGCGGTCTGACTGGCGGCAGCCCGGCCGGCGGGGTGCCGCCGCGCCGGGCAGGAAGCAGCGATTCCCGACCCACCTTGATGCCACGCTCGACCACCGCTGGCCCGAGCAGATGATGCATTTTCCGTGTCCCTATTCGGGGCTGACGCAGCCGTACATCCCGTACTAGTGTCGTCACGATATCGGCCTGCGCGCAGCGACGTTCCTCACTTTGGAAGCGCTTGTAATACGCTTGGCGACTGATGCCCATGTATCGGCAGGCT
>NZ_JAAGPH010000150.1:0-18266 GCF_017104705.1 Burkholderia sp. Se-20373
CGCAAGCGCTGCCGGTGTCGGTGATCGCGCCCGGCACGGCGCCCGCCGACCAGACGCTGACGCTGCCCGGCTCGGTGATGCCGTTCGCGGAAGCGTCGATCTATGCGCGCACCAGCGGCTATATCGCGCACTGGAGCGCGGATCTCGGCATGCACGTGAAGGCCGGCCAGCCGCTCGCGCGGATCGCCGCGCCCGATCTCGATGCGCAGTTACGCCAGGCGCGCGCCGACGCGGCCACCGCGCAGGCGAACTACGACTATGCGAAATCGACCGCGCAGCGCTGGCAGGACATGCTGAAGTCGCAATCGGTGTCGCAGCAGGACACCGACACGAAGGTGGCCGACATGAACGCGAAGCGTGCGATGCTCGCGTCCGCGCAGGCGAACGTCGCGCACCTGAACGAGCTGGTGTCGTACGAAGCGGTCAGCGCGCCGTTCGACGGCGTGATCACCGCCCGCAACGTCGATGTCGGCACGCTCGTCACCGCGGGCGGCACGCCGGGCAGCCCGGGCTTGTCCGGCGAGCTGTTCCATCTGGAGCAGACGGGCACGCTGCGCGTGTTCGTCGACGTGCCGCAGGACAGCGCGGCCGACGTATCCACCGGCACGTCGGTCTACCTGACCACGCAGCAGTATCCGGGGCGGCACTTTGCCGCGCGCGTCGCGCGCACGGCCGGCGCGATCGATCCGGTCACGCGCACGCTGCGCGTCGAAATCGACGTCGACAACGCCGACGGCGCGCTGCTGCCCGGTGCGTATGCGCAGGCGCACCTCGTCGTCGCGAGCGCGGCGCCCGCGTTCGAGCTGCCCGTCAGCGCGCTGCTGTTCCGGCCGGACGGCGTGACGGTGGCGACCGTCGCCGCGAACGGACGCACCGCGCTCACGCGCGTGCAGATCGGGCGCGATTTCGGCACACGCGTCGAGATCGTCTCGGGGCTCGCGGCAGGCGATCGCGTGATCGACAACCCGGGCGATGCGATCACCGCCGGCGAAGTCGTGAAGATCGTGTCGATCGCGCACGCGGCGGCACCGGTTGCCGATTCGTCCGTGCAAAGCGCGCAACCCGCGCCCGCGAGCGGTGCGGGCGGCGTGCCGCCGATTCGCGCGAGCCGCGCAGCACCGGCCGAGCCGGCCGTACCGACACCCGCCGCGACGCCCGCACGCGGCTGACCCATCGAAGACCCCTGACGAGATATCCGCCATGCGCCTCGCTCATCCGCTCCCGTTCGCCCGCCGCGCCGTCGCGCTCGGCGCCGCCGCGGCATTGGCCGCGTTGACCGCCTGCACGACGCTGCCGCCGTATTCACCGCCTGCGGTCGCCGTACCGGCGCACTACGCGGGCGCACCGGCCGCACCGGCTGCGCCGGCCACGCAAGCCGGCTGGCACGTCGCGATGCCGGCCGACGCCGCCGCGCGCGGCGCATGGTGGACCGTGTTCGGCGACGCCGAGCTGAACGCACTCGAAGCGCGCGTCGACGTATCGAACCAGACGGTGAAGAAAGCGCTCACCGATTTGCAGCAGGCCCGCGCGATGGTCGACTACCAGCATGCGGGGTTCCTGCCGACGATCACCGCGGGCGCCGCGCAAAGCCGCGCACGCGTGTCGCAGAACCGGCTCGGCTCGTCGCTGGCCGGCAAGACCACCCCCGACTATCAGGCCGGCGTGGCCGCGAGCTGGGAGCCCGACGTATTCGGCCGCGTGCGCGATGCGGTGGCGGGTGCGCAGGCGAACGCCGCCGCGAGCGCGGCGGACCTGCAGGCCGTGAAGCTGTCGGTGACGGCCGAGCTCGCGACCGACTATTTCGCGCTGCGCTCGCTCGACACGCAGAAGCAGCTGCTCGACGACACGGTGCACGCGTACGCGGACGCACTGACGCTGCTGAAGCAGCAGCTCGCGGCCGGTGCGATCGACGCGTCGGCGGTCGCGCAGGCCGACACGCAGCTCGAAGCGACGCGCACGCAGGACACCGACATCGACGCGTCGCGCGCGCAGCGCCAGCATGCCATCGCGACGCTGGTCGGCGAAAGCGCGTCGACGTTCGCGCTGCCGCCGCGTGTGCAGTCGTACGACGTGCCGGCCATCCCGCCGGGCGTGCCGTCGCAACTGCTCGAGCGTCGGCCCGACATCGCGGCGGCCGAGCGGCGCGTCGCGGCCGCGAATGCGCAGATCGGCGAGGCGCGCGCGGCGTTCTTTCCGGACCTCGTGCTGTCGGCGAGCGCCGGGCTCGAAAGTTCGTTCTTTACGCCCTGGCTCGCCGCGCCGAGCCTGTTCTGGTCGCTCGGCCCGCAACTCGCCGGCACGCTGTTCGACGGCGGGCGCCGCAGCGCGTCGCTGCGCGGCGCGCATGCGCAATACGACGGCGCGGTCGCCGATTACCGGCAAACCGTGCTGGTGGCGTTCCAGCAGGTCGAGGATCAGTTGTCGTCGCTCGATGCGCTCGCGTCGGAGGCGCGCAGCCAGCGGCGCGCGACCGACGCGGCCGACCTGTCGCTGCGGCTGACGACGAACCGGTACAACGCAGGCGCCGTCAGCTACCTGGATGTCGTCACCGCGCAGACGATCGCGCTGACGAACCGGCGCACGGCCGACCAGATCGACGCGCGGCGAATGGAGGCCGAGGTCGGGTTGTTGAAGGCGTTGGGCGGCGGCTGGCAGGCGAGTGCAGGCACGGACGCGGATTCAGACACCGGCGCGAAACAACACGCGGTGGCCGTCCGGCCTGAACCCGGCGTCACTCAGCCGGCGGCCGGTTGAACCTGCGAGGAACGCGTGCGCGCGCTACGCCCGCGAAAATCTTTTCGCGCTGCGCTTACGATGCTGCCTCTCTGCCTCGACGTCGGCCATCTCTGTCGTTGCCAGCTGAAATCGAGTGGTTGAGCGACAACGGTTCCGGCTACACGGCAGACGAAACGCGCAGGTTTGCGGTGGATATCGGTCTGAAGCCATTGACCACGCCCGTGTGCAGCCCGCAAAGTAACGGTATGGTTGAAAGCCTCGTGAAACATGATGTACCCGTAACGTTTCTGTCCTTCGCCCTGGTTGCCCCGCTTCTGGCAGTCGGGAAAAAATCCAGATGTGGGAGGGCGAGGTCTTCGCAGATGGCGCGCTTGAACGCGCATCAGCAAAATCTTCGCGCATGCATCCCCCATTTTTTCATGAGCGCAACGCGTGCAGACACAAAAAGAACGTCGCTCCCAGCCTTTGCTGACGGCATTACCACGAGTTTTCCCATTGGCAGTATCTGTGGTGACTGCTAGCAAAAACGTCGAACGGCAACAGCGAGGGACCACGCTGTTGCTCGCTCCCGTTCAACTGGGCGTGACCGTCTGATGTGCGGCTTGGCTGGGCTGATTCGCCATGACGGCCAAGCGCCGACGCAGGTCGAGCGGGTGCTCGCCATGCGCGAGCGACAACGGCATCGTGGGCCAGATGGCCGCGGCTTGTGGCATGACCAACACGCCGTGCTTGCTCACGACCGTTTGGCTTTACTCGACGCCGAGCATGGCACGCAGCCGATGTGCAGTGCCGACCATCGTTACGTGCTGGTCTACAACGGCGAGATCTACAACTACGCTGAGCTTCGCCACGAACTGAGCGCGCGCTGGTCGTTCCGCACGAACACCGATACCGAGGTGGTGCTCGCCGCGTATGCAGCATGGGGCGAAGCGTGTCTTCGGCGCTTCAACGGCATGTTCGCGTTCCTGGTGTGGGACACCCATCGTCAACGAGCCTTTGCCGCGCGCGACCGGCTGGGCGTCAAGCCGTTCGTTTACCTGCAACAGGGGGCGGAATTCCTGTTTGCCTCGGAGGCCAAAGGACTGCTGCCTGCGATGCAGGCGCCGCGTGCGAATATCGACGCCGTGCTGGAATACCTGGTGGCGCCGTTCTTCAGCGGCGTGGCGCAACCGATGTTCGACGGCATGGCCTACCTGCCGCCCGGGCATCTGCTGCGCCTGGATCGCGATGGCTTGCAGCTATCGCGCTGGGCGCCGGAGATTGCCGAAAACCCCGCTGCCAGGGCGGACGATATCGCCCACGCGCTGCGCGAGCGGCTGTCCGCAGCTGTCCAGCGTAGCTTGATCGCCGATACACCGGTCGGCCTGTTTTTCAGCGGTGGCCTCGACTCCACGCTGATAGGCAGCCTGGCGCGAGCGGCAGGTGCGACACCGCCCTGCCTCACCATTCGCTTTGAAGATCACCATCGCTACGACTACACGCGTTCACTGATCGTGGCTTCCGATGATCAACCTTTCGCCGAACAGGCCGCAAATGAATTGGGCCTGCCACGCGAAGACGTCGTACCCACGCGCTCCGCACTCGCCCAGGATCTGCTGCAATTGGCCACGCAAAACGACGCACTGCCTGCGTGGGAACAGGAGCTGGCGCAACATTACCTGGCGCGAGCCGCCAGCACGCGCCTCAAGGCGGTATTGGTGGGCGATGCCGCCGATGAAACGCACTACGGTTATCACTTTCTGCTCGACCCGCACGCCACCCGCGATCCGACCCATATCCTGCAACGCTTGACCGCCGATCCCTACCTACGGCCCGGCTTGCTGGAGCAACCGTTGCAACACTACGGCGAGGTCTATCGCCAACTCGCGATCGCAGCCGGACACGATTGGCATACGCCCACCTCACGTTTACGCGCCACGCAATGGCTGGTGCGCCATCGTTGGTTGCAGCGGCTGTTGCATAACGGCGATATCCATGGCATGGCACATGGACTGGAAGCGCGCGTCCCCTTCAGCGATACCGAAGTTCTGGACCTGGCTGCCACCATTCCGGCCGAACTGGCGCTACGTGATGGCGTGGAGAAAGCCATGCTGCGTGAAGCGTCGCGCGGTGCATTGCCGGAAGCCGTGCGCCTGCGCAGGAAGTCGGCCTTACCCAAGGATCAAGGCAACGGCAAGGCATTGCGCCAGCACACCCGCGAAATACTGTCCACGGACGCCGACCGCATCGCCGGCTTGCTCGACGTACCCCGGCTGCAGCGCCGCTGCGCCGATCCATCCCCGCTGAATGAGCAAGAGCGCGCCGTCATGTTTCGGGCCTGCTCGTTGGCGCACTGGTCGCGGGTTCACGGCGTGAGCATGCCATGAGGCGAGCCTTGGTTTGCGTGGTACCCGAGAAGGAGCCTCTCGATCTTTGTATCGAACCTGACCAGCGCTTGCGAACCGGTAGGCTTCGAAGTGGCGTTCTACGCGCCCGCCATCCCAGCCTGGCCGGGTTGCTGGCGGATGACAGGCGAGCGCAAACGCGGAAATGAACACCGGCACGCAGGCACACGCGGTGGCCGCGCGGCCCGAACTCGCCGTCACGCTGCCGACGGCCGGCTGAACGTGAGCGTGAAACGCGTGCCGGCCGCATCGCTTTCGACGCGGGCGGACCCGCCGTGCAACTCCATCACCGACCGCACGATCGCGAGGCCGAGCCCGGCCGTGCCGCCCGGCGCACCGCCGCTGCGCGCCGGGTCGCCGCGCACGAACCGGTCGAAGATCCGCGGCAGCAGCGCGGGATCGATCGGTTCGCCGGGATTCGCGACGACGACGCGCACCGCATCCGGCGTTTCGTCGACGGCGAGCGTGATGACCCCGCCCGCCGGCGTATATCGCAGCGCGTTCGCGAGCAGGTTGCCGATCGCGCGGCGAAACAGCTCGACGTCGGCGGTCAGCCGCCCTTGCCCGTCGACGCGCAGCGTCGAGCCCGCTTCTTCGGCGAGCCCCTCGAAATACTCGGCGATGCGCTCGAGTTCGTCGCGCACGTCGAACGCGCGCTGCCGCGTGACGAAGCTCGGATGCTCGGCGCGCGCGAGGAACAGCACGTTGTCGATCATCCGCGCGAGCCGGTCGTATTCCTCGAGATTCGATTCGAGCAGCGCCTGGTATTCGTCGGCCGGCCGCGGCCGGGCGAGCGCGACTTCGGTGGCGCCGCGCATATTGTTCAGCGGCGTTCGCAGGTCGTGCGCGAGATCGGCGCTGAACTGCGACAGATGAGAGAACGCCTGCTGCAGGCGGCCGAGCATCGCATTCTGCGCGTCGACGAGCGCCCGCAGCTCGCGCGGCGCGCGCGACGCGTCGAGGCGCGTGTCGAGCTTATCCACGGTGATCCGGCCGGTGTTGTCGACGATCTCGCGCAGCGGCTCGAGTGCCGTTCGGATCAGCCCATAGCCGAGCAGCAGCGCGAACAACGCGCCGAGGCCGCCGGCCAGCTTCAGCCGGTCGCGATAACTGTCGAGCAGCGCGGCCCGGTCGCGCATGTTGCGTGCGATCGCGATGTGAATCGGCGTGCGGTCGCCGAGCAAGGCCTCGATCACGACGCCGCGCATCGGCGTGCCGCCCGCCGCGGTCCATGTGACGAGTTGATCGGCCGTGATCCGGTCGTTCGCGGGTATCGGCGCCGCATTCGGCGCAAACAGCTGCGCGTCGGCCAGCGGCACCGACGCGGCCGGCCGCGCGTCGTCGAGCGCGGCGAGCGTGACGTTGTGGCGCACCAGCATGTCGCCCTGCCCGTCGGTGACGCCCATCGACAGCGCCTCGTTGCCGAGCACCTGGCTCGTGAGCCGCTCCGTATGCGCGCGCACCGCGTCGAGTGATTCGAGCTCGCCCGCGAGCCGGCGCGTATGGCGCGCGGCGAGCACGATGTCGAGGTCGTCCTGCGTATTGACCTGTCGCTCGAGGCTTGCGTACACGTACACGCCGACGAGCGCGAACACGGCCAGCGTGGTCCCGGCGATGGCGAGGGCGAGCGTCGCGGCCAGCGAGCGCGGGCGCGTCATGCGTCGTCCTTCGGTTCGAGCACGTAGCCGACGCCGCGCACCGTGTGGATCAGCTTCACCGGGAACGCGTCGTCGATCTTCGCGCGCAGGCGCCGGATCGCGACTTCGACGACGTTGGTATCGCTGTCGAAATTCATGTCCCACACGTAGGACGCGATCTGCGTGCGGCTCAGTACCTCGCCCTGCCGGCGTGCGAGCAGTTGCAGCAGCGAGAATTCGCGCGGTGTCAGGTCGATCCGCGTGGCGCCGCGCTTCACGCGGCGGCGCACGACGTCGATTTCGAGGTCGCCCACCGCAAGATGCTCGGTTTCGCGTGGCGGCCCGCGCCGCGCGAGCGTGCGGATGCGGGCGAGCAGCTCGACGAACGCGAACGGCTTCACCAGGTAATCGTCGGCGCCGAGCTCGAGGCCGTGCACGCGGTCCTGCACGTCGTCGCGTGCGGTCAGGAACAGCACCGGCGTCGTATGCGTGTCGCGCAGCCGCTTCAGCACGCCCCAGCCGTCGAGCACCGGCAGCATCACGTCGAGCACGATCACGTCGTAGCGCTCTTCCTGCGCGAGCGTCAGCCCTTCGCCGCCGTCCTTCGCGAGATCGACGCTGAACCCCGATTCTTCGAGGCCTTTCTTCAGGTACGCGCCCGTCTTCGGCTCGTCTTCAACTATCAGGATACGCATGGCGGTTCCGTCGCGGTCGTGGTGACATACGGCGATGTTACCGGGAAACGGCGACGGCGCACTGTACGGCGCAAGCGGGAACGGGGTTGATTACAAAACGGTAATCGGGCCGTCAGCGTGGCGTGCGGTGGCGCCTCCCCTGAACCGCCTTGGTGGCACCGATCGGTATTCCCGAGGGGGGCAGCCCGGCGGATGCGGGTGCGGTGCGGAGGCCGGGAACGGAGGACGACCCGGACGACGATGTCCGCACATCGCACGTGTCGTGAACGCGTATGCAACCGAAATCGAAGGCGTCTTCCCGAGCCGCTGCTGCCATTGTTTGGAACCGGCCTGCACGAACCCGCGCGTCAGAGATCCCCCTCCAATTCCGTTTGGATTCCTTCGTATTCCATGAGAATCCTGTCCGCGAAGAACGTCACGAGGTCATCGAAGAAAGCCGATGTCGCCGCATCGCCGAATACGGTCCGATGGAAAAACCGACGGGCCCGCAAATGCTGAGCGATCAGCGCCATTTCCACTTCCATCGACTTGATCGAACGCGACGTTCGATGGACTCGGCAGCTTGGCGCCGCACGCTGCGCCGATCGAGCAATGTCGACGCGTCGTCAAGCGGTTCCATCACGGCCCCGGACGAGCGCATTGCAACTGCGCCGAACGCGAGGACAGGCCGGACTCGAGTGGCATCCGGTCGCACCAAACCACATGCCGACGCGGCCGCGCCCCCGACCGAAAGTGACCCCATTAACATCACAAGATTGCATTTTCACATTTTATGTGATTTTATTTCCACCATTCGCACGCCGCCGCCGTCCACCCGAGCGGCGCACCCCATACCAAGGAAGAGACGCAGATGGAGACAATCGCCGTCATCGGCAGCAACATGGTCGACCTCGTGACCTATGTCGCACGCATGCCCGCCCGGGGCGAAACGCTCGAAGCACCGAACTTCGAGCTCGGCTGCGGCGGCAAGGGGGCAAACCAGGCCGTCGCGGCCGCGCGCCTCGGCGCGCGCGTCGTGATGGTCACGAAGGTCGGCGACGACGTCTTCGCCGACAACACGATCCGCAACTTCGCGCGCGAAGGCATCGACACCACCCACGTGCGCAAGGTCGCCGGCGTGCCGAGCGGCGTCGCGCCGATCTTCGTCGAACCCGATTCGAGCAATAGCATCCTGATCGTCAAGGGCGCGAACCGCCACCTGACGCCGGCCGACATCGACGCGGCCGCGCCGCAGCTCGCCGAATGCGCGCTGATCGTGCTGCAGCTCGAGATCGAGCTCGACACCGTCTATCACGCGATCGAATTCGGCGCGCGCCACGGCATTCCGGTGCTGCTGAATCCCGCGCCCGCGGTGGCCGATCTCGATTTCGAGCGGATCCGCACCGTCGAATTCTTCGTGCCGAACGAAACCGAGCTCGCGATCGTGTCGGGCATGCCGGTCGATTCGCGCGACACCGCGGCGCGCGCCGCCGAAGCGCTGGTCGCGCGCGGGCTCAAGCACGTGCTCGTCACGCTCGGCAGCAACGGTTCGCTGCTGGTATCGCGCGACGGCGTGCAGCACGTGCCGGGCGTACCGGTCGACGCGCGCGACACGACGGGCGCCGGCGATGCGTACATCGGCTGCTTCGCGCGCTGTTATGCCGCGTCCCGCGACGCACTCGACGCGATGCGATACGCGTCCGCGTATGCCGCACATTCGGTCACGGGCCTCGGCACGCAGAAGTCGTACGCCGACACCGCGACGTTCGAACGCTTCCTCCGCGACGCCGGCATGTAAGCGGCGCCTTCATCGACGAGACAATTGGGAAGGAGACACCCATGGGCCGAGCCAGAATCGAACATACCCCCGACGGCTATTACCTGAATCGCACCCCACTCTTCGCGTTCACGCTGCTGTGCTGCCTGTTCGCGCTGTGGGGCACCGCCGCGAACCTGAACGACGTACTGATCGCACAATTCAAGAAGTCGTTCTTCCTGTCCGATTTCGAATCGGCATTCGTGCAGTCCGCGTTCTATCTCGGCTACTTCTTCCTCGCGATTCCGGCCGCGACCGTCGTGAAGAAGTTCAGCTACAAGACGACGATCCTCGTCGGCCTGCTGCTCTACACGACCGGCTGCCTGCTGTTCTTCCCGGCCGCATCGATGGCGAAGTACGGGATGTTCCTCGTCGCGCTGTTCGTGATCGCGGCCGGCCTGTCGTTTCTCGAAACCGCATCGAATTCGTATTCGACGCTGATGGGCCCGCGCGCAACCAGCACGCGGCGGCTGAACATCTCGCAGACGTTCTATCCATTCGGCGCGATGGCCGGCGTGTACATGGGCAGCTTCCTGATCTTCAAGGAAGGCGATGCGTCGCATGCGCAGCTCGCCGCGATGTCGGCCGCCGACGCGCACGTGCACCAGCTCGCGATGATCCAGGCCACGCTCGAGCCGTACAAGTGGCTGATCGTCGTGCTCGTGGCCGTGTTCATCGTGTTCGCGCTCACGCCCTACCCGGCCTGCAAGGGCAACGGCCCGAGCGTGGCCACGCACCGGATCGACGCGCGCGGCACGCTCGCGCGCCTGTTCGGCAACCGGCGCTTCGTCGCGGGCGTCGTCGCGCAGTTCCTGTATGTCGGCGCGCAGGTCGGCGTGTGGAGCTTCACGATCCGGCTCGCGATGCAGATCGGCGGCCTGACCGAGCGCGGCGCGTCCCGCTACCTGCTCGCGACGTTCTTCGCGTTCTTCGTCGGCAAGCTGGTCGCCACGCTCGTGATGAAGCGCGTCGGGCCAGCCAAGGTCCTGATCGTCTACGGCATCCTGTGCATCGCGCTGCTCGCATACACGATCAGCGTGCACGACATCACGGCCGTCTATGCGGCCGTGGGCGTGAGCGTGTTCCTCGGCCCGTGCTGGCCGACGATCTACGGCCTCACGATCGACGGGCTCGGCAAGGACACCGAATACGGCGGCTCGATCCTCGTGATGAGCATCGTCGGGGGCGCGGTCGTGCCGTTGATCCAGGGGCTGATCTCCGATCACACGGGCGGCAACATGCAGCTCGCGTTCATCGTGCCGCTCGCGTGCTTCGTCGTGATCGTCTACTACGGCTTCTACTGCCTGCGTCACCTGCCCGCCGCGACGCCCGACGCAGCCGGCGACGGCAAGGCCCCTGCACGCTACGCCGCCACGCGCAACACGTCGGGAGCCTGAGCATGCGAGGCGAAATCGAACTGCGGCGCGACGACTTCCGCGACACGCCGCGCACGCTGTACCGCACCGACGGGCTCATCGTCACCGCGTGCGCGTATCCGTCCGGCGTCGAGGCGCTGAAGCTCGAGAACCGTCGCGGCCACCTCGTCGTGCTGCCGTATCTCGGCCAGATGATCTGGGCCGCCGCGTTCGACGGCCGCGACCTGACGATGAAGCACATGTTCCGGCAGCCGAAGCGCGCGGCGTCGATCATCGATACCTACGGCTGCTTCATGTTCCACAGCGGGCTGCTGCGCAACGGCTGCCCGGGGCCGGACGACACGCATGCGCTGCACGGCGAGATGCCGTGCGCGCCGATGGATCGCGCGAGCGTCGTCGTCGGCGCGGATGCGCGCGGCGCGTTCGTCGAAGTGACCGGCGAATACGAATACGTGCAGGGATTCGGCAGCCACTACATCGCGCGCCCGTCGGTACGGCTCGCCGAGCACGACGCGCAGATGACGATCGTGATGGAGGTGACGAATCTCGGCGGCACGTCGATGGACCTGATGTACATGGCGCACCTGAACTATGCGTACGTGCCGGGCGGTCGTTTCGTGCAAGCGTTGTCTCGAGGCGGGCTGCGGTTGCGCGACAGCGTGCCCGCGCATGTGAAGCCGACCGCCGCATGGCGCGACTACACGGCCACGCTCGCGCACGCACCGGAGCGGCTTCACACGCTCGATGCGCCTGCGCTGTACGACCCGGAGATCGTGTTCTTCATGAACGGTGCGGAAACGGATGCGGACGGGCTTGCGCATTTCCTGCTCGAACATCCGGATGGCGGCGCGTTCCATACCGCATACCGCCCCGAGCAGTTCCCGCATGCGACGCGCTGGATCCTGCACAACGCGAACCAGCAGGTCGCCGCATTCGCGCTGCCGTCGACCTGCGAGCCGGAGGGGTATGAAGCCGAACGCCGCAAGGGCCATGTGGCGGCGCTCGCGCCGGGTGCGACACGCCGCTTCGAGGTCGTCACCGGCTACCTGAGCGTGGCGGAAGCCCGCGATGCGTGAAGCGATGCGCGGCCGCGCGGCGTCAGGTCACGAGCGCGATCCCGTGTTCGCGGATCGTCGTTTCGTAGCGGCGGCTCAGTTGCCCGTCCGAAATCACGTAGTTGAAGTCGGTCAGCTCGGCGAAGTAGGCCGCGCGCACTTCGTCGAACTTCGTGTGGTCGACGAGCAGGAAGCGGTTCTGCGCATGCGCCATCACCTTCTTCTTCGCGTCGACTTCGTGGAAGTTGAAGCAGGTCACGCCGCAGCGGTCGCTTACGCCGGCTGCGGAGATGAACGCCTTCGACACGCGCACCGTGTCGAGGATGCCCGTCTCGGCCACCGATTCGAACACCATGTTCTTGCGGTGGTACGCGCCGCCGCACAGGATCACGCTGCAATGCGGCTTCTGCTGCAGCTTCGCGAGCACGTTCAGCGAATTGCAGACGGCGGTGAATTCGAGGTCGTCCGGAATGAAGTCGACGACGAACGGCGTGGTCGAGCCGCAGTCGACGAAGATCGTGTCGCCGGTCGTCACGAACTGCGCGGCCAGCTTGCCGATGCGGCGCTTCTCCTCGGTCTGCCGGTCGTTCTCGGTGCTGACCACGTACTCGCCGATGTCGCTGCGCTGCGCGGCGAAGTGGCGCGTCACGTAGCCGCCGATCAGGCTCAAGCCGTGCGGGTTGTCCGCGAGATCGCGGCGGATCGTCATCTCGGATACACCGAACAGCTCGGCCACTTCCTTCAGATGAATCGCGTTCTGCCCTTGCAGCACGTTCATCAATGTCTTGATCCGTTCGCCTTTCTTCGTTTCCATGCCAGTATCCTGCGTGCCCGCTGCATCCGTCGCTCGTCGTGCCGGGCGCGTGGGCCCGGCCGGAATGTCGTATTTGTAACAAACCGATGTGAAAACATCAACTTTACGTGTGCCCTTCCGGCACACGCTCCGTGGAGTCCTGAAACATGCCGCTTTCCAACGCCCAACTCGCTCAAACCATCGATCACACGCTGCTCGCGCCCGACGCGAGCGACGCGCAGATCCGCGAACTCTGCCGCCAGGCGGCCGAGCATCGCTTTTACTCGGTCTGCGTGAATTCGGCGAACGTGCCGCTCGCCGCGCGCGAGCTGGCCGATACCGGCGTGCTCGTCTGTGCGGTGGTCGGCTTTCCGCTCGGTGCCGGGCTGTCGGCCGCCAAGGCATTCGAAGCCACCGCCGCGATCGCGGCGGGCGCCGGCGAGATCGACATGGTGATCAACATCGGCGCGCTGAAGAGCGGCCGCGCCGACGACGTGAAGGCCGATATCGACGCCGTGCACCAGGCATGCGGCGCGGTGCCGCTCAAGGTGATCCTCGAAACGGGGCTGCTGACCGACGACGAGAAGGTGCGCGTGTGCGAGATGTGCCGCGATCTCGGCGTCGCGTTCGTGAAGACGTCGACCGGGTTCGGCCACGGCGGCGCGACGCTCGCGGATGTCGCGCTGATGCGCCGCACGGTCGGCCCCGTGCTCGGCGTGAAGGCGTCCGGCGGCGTGCGCGACCGCGCGGCCGCGCTGGCGATGATCGAGGCCGGCGCGACGCGGCTCGGCACGAGCTCGGGGGTGGCGATCGTGACGGATCAGGGGGGGAGCGGGTCGGGGTATTGACGGATGCTGCAGGCCGCCGATGGATCGGCGGACGCGGTGGTACGTTCGGCGCTCGCGCGCGAGGGTTCGCGCGGATCTCCTTCGCCTGTCCAATAAGAACGCGCTCCGTCTGGTTGAGATCCGGCATCCTGCTAGCGATCGGCATCGTAGTCGCGCTGTGGCGCAGCTTCACTTTGGCTGATGGCATGATCTGACCTGAGACGTTTCTTGTAGCCATCCGGCAAGTGAGTTCTCTTTTATCCTAGGGACAAGGAGGACTCGATGAAGAAGCGATTTACCGACGAGCAGATCATCCGCATCTTGCGCGAGGCCGAGAGCCGGGATGAGCCGGTGAAGGATCTATGCAAGCGCCACAACATTTCGGAACAGACGTTCTATCGTTGGCGCAACAAGTTCGGCGGGATGGACGTGGCTGACGCTCGTCGGCTCAAGGAGCTGGAATCGGAGAACGATCGGCTTAAGCGCCTGATCGCTGAGCAGATGCTGGTAATCGATGGCCTGAAGGAGTTCAGCCGAAAAAAATGATCACCCCGACGGGCCGGCGCGAAGCGCTGGAAGTCCTGACTCGGCGGGGGCTCTCGCAACGCAAGGCATGTCGCTACCTGGGACTGAGCCGCCGAGTGGCGACCTATACGCTCAAGCAACCGGAGAAGGATCGGAGTTTGGGCGAGAGGCTGATGGCGGCCGCGCAAGAGGTGCCGCGCTTCGGCTATCGCCGGATGTCGGCCTGGCTGGCGTTGAACGAATCGCGCGTGCGGCGAATGTGGCGAGCCCTTCAGCTCAACATTGCGCGCCGACGTCCGCGCCGACGTCGTTGCGGCGACGACATACGCCTGCCAGGCGCCACACAGCCCAATTCGGTTTGGAGCTATGACTTTGTGCACGATCAACTGGTGGATGGCCGGGCCTTGAAGATGCTATGCGTGATCGATGAATATACCCGCGAGTGTCTGGCGATCGAGGTTGGCGCCAGCCTGCGGTCGCAGGACGTGATCTTGACGCTATCGCGACTCATGCGGCTGTACGGCAAGCCCGCGTTTGTTCGGTCGGACAACGGCGCCGAATTTACTGCTGCCAAGGTCATGCGTTGGCTGCGAGACGCTGCAATCGGCCCGGCCTTCATTGCGCCTGGCAGTCCATGGCAAAACGGATTCGTCGAAAGCTTCAACGGCAAACTGCGAGACGAATTGCTAAACCGCGAATGGTTCCGCAGCCGCGCCGAGGCCAAGGTGCTCATCGAGCGCTGGCGGCAGTTCTATAACGAGCGCCGGCCCCACAGCGCTCATCGCTACCAACCTCCGGCCACGGTCCGTCGAGCCTGGCTGGATTCCGATAATATCGACGCGAGACTCACTGCGTGACTGGCTACAAAATTCCGCCGCAGGTCATCCCGTCCTCGCCGGGTTGCCTGGCGTACAGCGCCTGTTCAAGTGCATCCAGAACGAAGTCCGTGGTCATCGACGAACTGACGCGCCAGCCAACGATACGTCGATCACGAATGCCACGTACAGCCAGCCTTGCCAAGTCGAGACATACGTAAAATCCGACACCCAGAGCTGATTCGGTCGATCGGCCTTGAACTGCCGGTTGACTCGGTCCAGCGGGCGCGGGGCTATGGCATCAGGAACAGTCGTGCGAACTCGCTTGCCGCGAACTGCGCCTCGCAAACCCTGCAGCTTCATCAACCGCCCGACCGTGCAGCGTGCGACCACGATGCCTTCCCGGTTCATCTGCTTCCAGACCTTCGGTACGCCATAGACCTGCATGTTGGCCTGCCAGACACGCTTGATCTCCGGTTGCAGAATCTCATCACGTTTGGCGCGGGCGCAGCGTTTGGACGGATCTCGAAGCTGCGCGGCATGGCGTCGGTAGCCCGACGGGGCAATCCGCAAGACCTTGCAGATCGGCTCGACCCCGAAGGTGTCGCGATGCTGATCAATGAAGGCCTTCAGGACTTGAAACGGCGGTCGAGCTCCGCCTGGGCGAAAAACGCGCTCGCCAGCTTGAGAATCTCGTTGGCACGGCGCAACTCCTTGACTTCGCGCTCCAAGGCCTTGAGGCGCTCGCGCTCGTCTGTGGTCACGCCATCGCGCTCACCGTGGTCGACCTGGTCGCGCTTGACCCACTCGTGCAGTGTCTGCGGTGTGCAGCCGATCATCGGCGCAATCGATTCGATCGCTGCCCACATCGACGGATGTTCGCTACGCTGCTCGCGCACCAGGCGCACCGCACGCTCTCGGACTTCCGGGGAAAACTTGGTTACCTTCTTGTTCATGGCTCCATTCTCTCAAGAGTTGGAGCCTCCACAAAATCCGGGGCGGTTCACTTGTTGTTAGTTGCTGGACTTGATGCGAAACGCCTCCTTCAGCGTTACTTCATCGTCCCAATCCCCATCTTCGAAGCATCTAACGCCCCTGCTGCTCAATGCTCCTTGCACCAAATTGTACAAATTCAGCGACCTAAAATTAACTTCCAGCCATAACGACCGATCACCCTCTTGAGTCAACCTAGCATCATATTCAGCCGACGTCTGTAGTTCCCGATCCTTCAGACAGACTTCCTGAGCTTGCGCTTTAACACAGGCGTCACTCGACTTCAGTGAATCGATGACAAGCTGCGCTGAAGCAGTGTCGTCAAACACCAATCTATATTCATAGCTCATGATCCGTGCGGCCTCCCTCGAACGGCTGGCAGATCAGCAGGGTTACGGATACCAATGTGCGTTTCATTTGGATCCAGTGATACAAGTCCACGATCATTAAGTTGATTCCCGGCGGGATCTTCCTTGTGGACGTGAGCGTTATTTCCCGATCTATAAGGACAAGGGCACTTGTTTCCGTATTTATGAACCCGGACCTCCGATCCGTCCGCATGCTTCCAAGTCTCGTTCACGCCATTGTCTTTCGTTTTGGCAAAGCCCGCATCATTCAGCACCGACCCTACACGTGACACACTGCGTCCTTTCACCCGAGGCAGATCGGATGCAGCAGAAAGTCCCAGCGGATCGATCCACGTGATGGGGTTCGGCGCGTACTGCCACGCATTCAGCCCACCTTGCAGCCCGATCGGGTCCTTCGATATGAACCTACCCGTATTGGGATCATAGTAGCGGTTGCGGTTATAGTGCAGCCCCGTCTCATGATCGAAGTACTGCCCCTGGAAGCGGATCGGGTTCCGAATACCCGCCTTGCGAGCCGCCTCGCTGATCACCTCCTTCGCTTCACCCCACGCTCGGTAACGCGCGCTCCATTCAATCTCGCCCTGCGCGTCCGTCACCTCCTGCGGTGTGCCGATCTGGTCACATTGGTAATAGCCAATCCTCGTGAACTCCACTGGCCTGTTCGTGCGGCTCCACAACGGATCCCGGTCGATGTCGTAATGCTCATCATAGTCCGGCTGTTCGTGCAGCGGAATCCATCCCGCATGCGTCGCCTGCACCATCGGCACGAAGCTGTTCGGCTCGTACACATAGTGCGTCGTGCGGCCATTGCCACCATGCTCGCCGTTGCCGCTCTCCCACGCCAGCGTATCGCCGTCCCAGCCATATAGCGTGCACTCGCCGTTCACTTCTTTCGCAATACGTCGGTCCGGCGCGTCGTAGTAGTACCGCGACTCACTGCTGCGCGCAGCCTCCTCCACGCTCGTCGCTGTCAGCCGATTGAACAAACTCCAACCGTAAGGTTACTCGCCTGCCTGCGATCTGCGGGGAGCGCGGTCGCCAGTCGCGTTGTGTTAACAATGCGGCTACGACGAAGAAAGTGAATCGCCATCCGACATTATTTTTTTGTATCAATACCATCCGGCCCAACAAAATTACTCACCTCGATATCCACAACATCAAAATCAAAACTCGGCTCCCTGCCAAACAACGCGACAAAAAGATTGCGCACAAATTGTTCCTTATCTTTCACTTCATCCAAAGGAATCTCTTGCGGAAGCAATTCCCTCCAATTGTCATCACACGAATGCGAAGCCAAGACATACTCCAAAACATCTGAAACCATAGACTGAGAAACCGGTCCGAATCTATCAAACCTCGACTTCATTTCCCCAAACAACCGATCCAAATCATTTTTTTTATTAATATAAAAATCATCCAACTCATCATCTCTCATTGAATCGAGATAATAATATAATGGCCTGATATAGCTGAAATTGATAATTTTTTTCATGGTGATGGCAACTTTGGAAACGCTGTAATGATATTTCCATCCCGGCGAACAATGGTAACCTCCGACGCACTCAATACTGTGCCGCCCCCTTTTCGATAGCCTTCGCCTACAGTTCTGCCCATCTCGAAAGTTACTGAATTTTCCCCGTTGGCGTTCATCTTCGCCGCACCGCGCTGAATCGCATCCAACTGATCAACATTACTCATAAAGCGCGTCGAGTCGGTCGGACGAGGGCGCTTAGGGCACGGGCAATCGGGCGGAATTCCCGTCACGGCACGATGCTCCTGCTGAGCAAGTGTTGTCCCTGCTCCATGACGAGCATAGGCGTGCCCTCCGCCCTTTGCGTCGATATTCTGCAAAATATTACCTGCGCGACGATTCGCACGATTTCCGGCTAAGCCTAAAGGATCGACCCATTCGGTACCGTTCGGTGCATATTGGTACGCATTCAGCCCACCTTGTAGCCCGATCGGATCCTTTGATATGAACCGCCCTGAACTCGGATCATAGTACCTGTGCCGGTTGTAATGCAGCCCCGTCTCATGATCGAAGTACTGCCCCTGGAAGCGGATCGGGTTCCGAACACCCGCCTTGCGCGCCGCCTCGCTGATCACCTCCTTCGCTTCACCCCACGCTCGGTAACGCGCGCTCCACGCAATCTCACCCTGCTCGTCCGTCACCTCCTGCGGCGTGCCGATCTGGTCACACTGGTAATAGCCGATCCGCCCAAACGCCACCGGCCGGTTCGTGCGACTCCACAGCGGGTCCCGGTCGA
>NZ_JAAGPH010000151.1:0-18254 GCF_017104705.1 Burkholderia sp. Se-20373
TGTTGCTCGAGAGGCGGCATGCCCGTCTGGTCCGCGCGCTTGTCGGCCCGTTCGTCGGCCGGCTTGATCCCGCGACGCAGCGGGCCGCCTTCACGCCGTGCGGGTTGCCGCGTGCGTACCGGCCGCGATGACCGAGCAACTGGTCAGGCAGTCGAGCAGCTTCAAGTCGACGGCGCCTGCGCCAGCGGACGGCGGCCCGACCGCGACCAAGTAACCGTCATCGCTTCCGGAATAAAAAGGACCCCGCATGCCGACCAAAGCATGCGGGGCCAAGAGAGACAAACTGTTGTGCCGACGGGCTGACGCGCGTTACGCGGCGACCGCTTCCTCGGCCTGCGGCTGCGCGGCGGCCACCGGTGCCACGTCCTGGCGGATCAGGTGGTCGAACGCGCCGAGCGATGCCTTCGCGCCTTCGCCCACGGCGATCACGATCTGCTTGAACGGCACCGTCGTCACGTCGCCGGCCGCGAACACGCCCGGTACCGACGTCGCGCCGCGCGCATCGACGACGATCTCGCCGTGCTTCGACAGTTCGACCGTACCCTTCAGCCATTCGGTGTTCGGCACGAGGCCGATCTGCACGAACACGCCTTCCAGTTCGATGCGCTGCGTGTCGCCCGAGCGCAGATCCTTGTAGACGAGCCCGTTCAGCTTGCTACCGTCGCCGGTCAGCTCGGTCGTTTGCGCCTGCGTGACGATCGTCACGTTCGGCAGGCTGCGCAGCTTGCGCTGCAGCACTTCGTCCGCGCGCAGTTGTGCGCCGTATTCGATCAGCGTGACTTCCTTCACGATGCCGGCGAGGTCGATCGCGGCCTCGACACCCGAGTTGCCGCCGCCGACCACCGCGACACGCTTGCCCTTGAACAGCGGGCCGTCGCAGTGCGGGCAGTACGCGACACCGCGGTTGCGGTATTCGCGCTCGCCCGGCACGTTGATTTCGCGCCAGCGCGCGCCGGTCGCGAGGACGATCGTCTTCGCCTTCAGCACCGCGCCGTTCGCGAGGCGGATCTGGTGCACGTCGCCCGGAATCAGCGCGTCGGCGCGCTGCACGTCCATGATGTCGACGTCGTATTGCTTCACGTGCTGTTCGAGCGCGGTCGCGAACTTCGGCCCTTCGGTTTCCTGCACCGACACGAAGTTCTCGATCGCCATTGTGTCGAGCACCTGGCCGCCGAAACGCTCGGCGACGACACCCGTCGCAATGCCCTTGCGCGCCGAGTAGATCGCAGCCGCCGCGCCTGCCGGGCCGCCGCCGACGATCAGCGTATCGAACACCGGCTTGGTCTCGAGCGACTTCGCGGCACGTGCGCTGGCGCCCGTATCGAGTTTCGCGAGGATTTCCTTCACGCTGCTGCGGCCCTGGCCGAACGACGCGCCGTTCAGGAACATCGTCGGCACGGCCATGATCTGGCGCGACTCGACTTCACCCTGGAACAGCGCGCCGTCGATCGCGACGTGACGGATGCGGGGGTTGATCAGCGACATCACGTTCAGCGCCTGCACGACTTCCGGGCAGTTCTGGCACGACAGCGAGAAATACGTCTCGAACGCGTAGTCGCCGTCGAGCGCGCGGATCTGTTCGATCACGTCGTCGTCGAGCTTGATCGGATGGCCGCCCGTCTGCAGCAGCGCGAGCACGAGCGACGTGAATTCATGGCCCATCGGGATGCCGGCGAAGCGGATGCCGGCCGGCTTGCCGGGCTCGCCGATCGAGAACGACGGCTTGCGCTCGGCGTCGTCGCGGCGTTCGGTTACGGTTACGCGATCCGTCAGCGACGCAATCTCGTTCAGCAGCGCCAGCAGTTCCTGCGATTTCGCGCTGTCGTCGAGCGAGGCGACGAGTTGGATCGGGCGCGTGATCTTTTCGAGGTACGCTTTGAGTTGGTTCTTGAGATTGGCGTCGAGCATGGCGTTTCGGATTCCGTATTAACGATTCTGGTCGGGCACGTCGTGCCGGAGGAGGGCGCGGGCCGCATGCCGCGGCGGCCCATCATCGGGAGGCTCGCGCGCCTCGTGCGAGGCGCGCGGCGCGATCGTCAGATCTTGCCGATCAGGTCGAGCGACGGGGTCAGCGTTTCCGCACCCGGCGTCCACTTGGCCGGGCACACTTCACCCGGGTGCGCCGCGATGTATTGCGCCGCCTGCACCTTGCGCAGCAGTTCGCCTGCGTCACGGCCGATGCCGTTGTCGTGGATTTCGCACAGCTTGATCTCGCCTTCCGGGTTGATCACGAACGTGCCGCGCAGGGCCATCCCTTCTTCCTCGATCAGCACGTCGAAGTTGCGCGACAGCGTGAGGGTCGGGTCGCCGATCATCGGGTACTTGATCTTGCCGATCGTGTCCGACGTGTCGTGCCATGCCTTGTGCGTGAAATGCGTGTCGGTGGACACGCCGTAGATTTCGACACCCAGCTTCTGGAATTCCGCGTAACGGTCGGCGAGGTCGCCCAGCTCGGTCGGGCAGACGAACGTGAAGTCGGCCGGGTAGAACACGACGACGGACCACTTGCCCTTGAAGTTCTCTTCCGAGACGGGCACGAAATCGCCATTGTGGTATGCGGTTGCCTTGAACGGCTTGATTTGGGTGTTGATGATCGGCATCTGGACAATTCCTTTTCGTCAGTGGTGAGTGGAGTGTTGCCAGTATCCGGGTTCACCCTGACCTTGTGAAATTGCTTGTTTCAATCCGGGGCATCGGGAATTTCTATCTGCTTCCGGCCCTTGATTGGGTGGGGTGTGCAGGGGAGGTCATTGACGCGCGGGTGCGTGGACGAGCGGTAACCGGGCGGAGATGCGGCGAGCGGGAATGCGCAGGAAGTCAAAAGCCGCGGTGGATCGACTCCAGGCGGCAGCGATGGGCGTCCGGGGGGGGCGTTCACCACTCCGAGCGCAAGTCTTCCTGGGTGACGGCATTGCACCCCTTCCAGAGGCCGAATACATTGTCAGCAAGTGTCTGGTTCCGTAGCGCGATGTAGGCGTCGATCGCGTCCCGGACGACCTCGGCTGAGGATCTGTCCTGGTGCGTGGCGATGCGGGTCAACGCGGCATGTTGGTCATCCGATAGATCGACTGGAATTCTGTTCATTTCAACCTCCGTGACGGGACACGGCCATCGTGGCGATCCGGTCGGCCAAGTGCAAGTGCGCGGCACGTCCGGTGCGAATGCGGTTCCCCGATTCGGCCGGTTGTCGGAGCGGCGCCTTCGCGCTCCGCTCAAATCCCCGCCATCTTCCTCAACCACGCCGCCAGCCGCCTGGCTCCATCCGGCATGTCCGCGTCCTCGCGGGTGCACAGGTAGTAATCGCGCCCGTCGTCGAGCGCGTGATCGAACAGCTTCACGAGTTCGCCATTCGCCAGTTCACGCGCCACCAGCGGCGCGCGCAGCAAGGCTGCGCCGAGATCCGCGCGCGCGGCGCTCAGCGTGAGCTGGCCGTCCTCGAACATCGGCCCCACCGCATGCGACACATGCTTGACGCCCGCGCCCTGCAGCCAGTTGACCCAGGTGCTGCGATCCTCGTCGTGCACGAGCGGGGCGCGCGCGAGATCGGCCGGCGTGCGGAACGGCCCGTGGCGTTTCAGGAACGACGGGCTGCACATCGGCACCATCGCGCCCGGCAGCAGCCGCTCGCAGCGGTAGCCGGGCCAGTCGCCGGTGCCGAAGCGGATCGACAGGTCCGATGCATCGCTGCGGTAGTTGCGGTGATGCGCGTACAGCACGGTCACGTCGACGTCCGTGTTGTCGGCCAGGAACGCGTGCAGCCGCGGAATGAACCAGCCGATGCCGAGCAGCGGAATCAGGCTGACGGTGATCTGCCGCAGCGACGAGCGGTCGCGCACGAAGCGCGTCGCGCTGCGCAGCACCGAGAACGCGGCGCTGATCGAGCGGTAGTAGTCGCGGCCTTCGTCCGTGAGCGCAAGCAGCCGGCCCTCGCGCACCGTCAGCGGCGTCTGGATGAACGCTTCGAGCAGTTGCAGCTGATGGCTGACCGCCGACGGCGTGATGTCGAGCTCGCCCGCCGCCGCGGTGACCGACCCGAGACGCGCGAATGCTTCGAACGCACGCACCGCGCGCAGCGGCGGATCGTGCGGTAATTGTTCGATATTTTTCATGTGTCGAATTTTATCGAAAAGTCAGGGTAAGCGACAACACAAAAATATCCCGTGTTTACAGTGGTATGCGTTAATGTGTCGGGAACGGCATAAGCATCCAACAATTGGATATTTGGGGTTTGGGTACTGAATATTTAATATTTTTCATGTTTTGATTCGATTCACCGGTCCCCCACACATGAAAATCGCTTTTCTCCCCGCCAGCCTCGCATTCTCGGCGGCCGCCCTGGTCGCCTCCGTTCCCGCGTTCGCACAATCCGCGCCGCAGACCATCCTGATCGGTCTCGCCGCGCCGCTCACCGGCCCGTCCGCGCGGATCGGCAAGGATCTGCAGAACGGCGCGCAACTCGCGATCGACGACGCGAACGCGAAGCATCCGACCATCGGCGGCAAGCCGGTCGTCTACAAGCTCGTCGCGGCCGATGATCAATCCGATCCGCGCACGGCCGTCGCGGTTGCGCAGCAGCTCGTCGACCAGCACGTGATCGGCGTCGTCGGCCACTGGAACACGGGCTGCAGCGTGCCGGCGTCGCGCGTCTACCGCGATGCGGGCATCCCGGAGATCGCGCCGGCGTCCACCGGCCATCAATACACGCAGCAGGGCTACGCGACGGCCTTCCGCATCATGGGCCACGACGATGCGGGCGGCAATTTCACCGGCGCGTACGCGGTGAAGACGCTGAAGGCGAAGCGTATCGCGGTGATCGACGATCGCACGTCATTCGGCTCGGGCCTGGCCGACCAGTTCATCAAGGGCGTGCAGGCGAACGGCGGCACGATCGTCGATCGCCAGTACGTGAACGACAAGACGACCGACTTCAGCGGCGTGCTGACCGCGATCAAGGGCAAGCGCGCGGACCTCGTGTTCTTCGGCGGCCTCGACGCGCAGGCCGCGCCGATCTCGCGCCGGATGCGTCAGCTCGGCGTGAACGCGCCGCTGCTCGGCGCGGGCGGCTTCGTGAGCCAGACCTTCCTGTCGCTGGCCGGCAAGGACGGCGACGGCGTGACCGCGCTCGAACCGGGCCTGCCGCTCGACCGGATGCCGGGCGGCAAGGCGTTCGACACGCAATACCAGACGCGCTTCCGCGCCCCGATCGAGCTGCATGCGCCGTTCGCGTACGACGCGGCCGCCACGCTGATCGCGGCCGCGCAGAAGGCCGGTACGACGCAGCCGGCGAAACTGGTCGCGGCGGTGCGCGCGATCGACCGGCCCGGCGTGACGGGGCGGATCGCGTTCGACAACGCAGGCAACCTGAAGGATCCGGCTTTCACGATCTACCAGGTGCGCGGCGGCAAGTGGACCGTCGTCGACGTGCTCGGCGGCTCGCGCACCGCGACCAAGTAAACGACCCATCGCGACCCAGCACGACACAGCGATAAGACAACCAAGACGATCCCCATGACCGAAGCCACCCAGACATCCGCCGCCGCACCCGAGGACACGCGCCTCGGGATCCTCGCGCGGCGCCGCATCGAAGCGGAAATCATCAAGCCGATCTACGAGATCATGAAGCGCGAGTTCGGCGCCGAGCGCGCGCAGGCCGTGATCGCGGAAGCCGTGCGCGGCGCGGCGGTCGACGCCGGCCGCACGTTCGCGGCGCAGGAACCGGATGGCACGAGCGTGAAGTCGTTCATCGCGCTGCAGGTGCTGTGGGAGAAGGACGATGCGCTCGACGTCGAGGTGCGGCGCGCGGACGACGCGCATTACGACTACGACGTGCATCGCTGCAGCTACGCGGAGATGTATCACGCGATGGGGCTCGGCGAGATCGGGCACCTGCTGAGCTGCGCGCGCGACAGCTATTTCATCCAGGGCTATGCGCCGGACATCGCGCTCACGCGGACGAGCACGATCATGCAGGGCGGCAAGCGCTGCGATTTCCGCTACGCGCTGCAAGCCGCGCCGGAGAACGGCGATGCGTGACGACAACGTAGTGGTTGAGCGCGTGAGCGCACCGCGCGTCGACGGCGACCGCCTGTGGGCGTCGCTCGACCGGATGGCGCAGATCGGTGCGACGCCGAAGGGCGGCGTCTGCCGCCTCGCGCTGACCGATCTCGATCGCGAGTCGCGCGACCTGTTCGTGCAATGGGCGCAAGACGCCGGCTGCACGGTGCGCGTGGACCGGATGGGCAACGTGTTCGCGCGCCGCTCGGGGCGCAACCCCGACGCCGCGCCGGTCATGACCGGCTCGCACGCCGATTCGCAGCCGACGGGCGGCCGCTACGACGGCATCTACGGCGTGCTCGGCGGGCTCGAGGTCGTGCGCGCGCTGAACGACGCGGGCATCGAGACCGAGCGCCCGATCGACGTCGTGATCTGGACCAACGAGGAAGGCTCGCGCTTCGCGCCGGCGATGGTGTCGGCCGGCGTGTTCTCGGGCGTCTATACGCTCGAATACGGGCTGTCGCGCACCGATGGCGCAGGCAGGACGATCGGCGAGGAACTGGCGCGGATCGGCTACGCGGGCGCCGAGCCCGTCGGCGGCTATCCGGTGCATGCGGCGTACGAGCTGCATATCGAACAGGGCGCGATTCTCGAACGGGCCGGCAAGACGATCGGCGTCGTGACGGCCGGGCAGGGGCAGCGCTGGTACGAGGTGACGCTCACCGGTGTCGACGCGCATGCGGGCACGACGCCGATGGAATTCCGTCGCGATGCGCTGGTCGGCGCCGCACGGATGATCTCGTTCGTCGACGTGCTCGGCCGCCGTTACGCGCCGTACGCCCGGGCGACCGTGGGGATGATCGAGGCGCGGCCGAACTCGCGTAATACCGTGCCGGGCGGCTGTTTCTTCACTGTCGAGTTTCGCCACCCCGACGATGCGGTGCTCGACGAACTGGACGCGGCGCTTCGCGCGGAACTCGCACGTGTCGCCGACGAAACGGGCCTCGGCGCGCAGATCGAGCAGATCTTCACGTATGCGCCGATTCCATTCGCGCCGCGCTGCATCGACACGGTGCGTGAGGCGGCCCAGGCGCTCGGGCTGTCGCACATGGATATCGTGTCCGGCGCCGGTCATGACGCGTGCTATGTCGCGCGCGTTGCGCCGACGGGGATGATCTTCGTCCCGTGCGTCGACGGGCTGAGCCACAACGAAGCCGAAGCGATTACGCCCGAGTGGGCGGCGGCGGGCGCCGACGTGCTGTTGCGTGCGGTGCTGCGGAGCGCGCAGGAACGCTGAACCGGAGTGTGACGGCGATGGTCCGGCGGGAGAATCTGCGCCAGGCTACGCCGGTCAATGCCTGACGATGCGAACGCGCGGGTTGCGTCGTCAGGCGCCCGGCGAATGCCGACCGATATACCGCCGCATCACATGGAACGCGAGATCGGTGCGCTCCGGAATCGTGATCGTCGCGTCATCGGCTGCGAAGCCGAGTTTTTCATAGAACCGGTACGCGGATTCGCGTGCCGTACACCACACGAGTGCGGCCCCGTGTGCTTCCGCGTGCCGTACGCAGACCTGCACCAGCACACGCCCGAAGCCCATGCCACGGACGGCAGGATGGACGGCCATTCCGCGCAGCCGCCACGCCGGTCGCGCAGGATCGTCTTCGCGCACCTCCTCGCAGATCGACGCAACGGCGACGATGCCCGACGAATCACGTACGCCGACGTGCAGCGTCGTCGGCGCAAGGTCGCCGGCCAGTGCGCTCGCATCCAGATCGCCATTCAGCAGGATCATCGCCCGGAGCGGGTGCGTCTGCGCGGCATCGATCGGTGCGATGGTGAACAGCGTGTCGCCTGACGTCATCAATCTTCCTCGAGTCATTCGATTCAGCCGCGCGTTACTGAGCGGCCTTGCGCCGCGCCATATAAGCGAGATACGCGACGATCTGGTCGAGTTCGCGGTCGCTCAGCTGGTCGGGCGGAAATGCCGGCATGCTGCGGCCCGGCCAGTCGCGCACCGACGCCGGGTTGCGGATATAGCGGCGCAGCGCGGCCGGCTGGAAGTAGTCGACCGGGTTCATCGGCGTGTTCAGGTCGGGGCCGGCATGGCTGCTGCCCGCGCCGTCGAGGCGGTGGCATGCGAGGCATTGCGTGACGAACAGGCGCTGGCCCGCGCGAGCCGGATCGTTCGCGGGCAACGTGGCATCGACGGCGAGCGACGGCCAGCGCGCGAGCGGCGACGACTCAATCGTGACGCGCACGATCTGGTACGGCCACTGCTCGCCGCGCACCGACGACGCGTCCGGCCCGAGCCAGACCAGGTAGAACGGCCCGGCACTGACCTGCTTGCCGGGCAGCTTCGGCCACGGATGCGCCGGATCCTCGATCGCGAGCCACGGGATGGCGCCGGCCGGTGGGTGGCGGCGCACGAGATCCAGCGGCAGTTGCGCGGCGAAGCCGTCGGCGGCACGGGTTTCGAGCACCCCGTCGGCCGGCAGGCTGTCGCCGAGCAGGTCGGCGAACGGCACCGCGCGGAACGTCATCGGCCGGCCGTACGCGATGTCGCGCGGCACGTGGATGTCGGCGGCATCGGGGCGCGCGAGCAGCGTCTGCCGGGTGAGGGCGCGGGCCGTGCCGTCGGTCTCGAGTTCAAGCGCGGACTGGGCCGACGCGCGTTGTCCGATCAGGCAAATCGTCAGCAGCAAAAGCGAAAACCACCGGCGCTTCAGCATTCGTTCTCCGGGAAAGGGCGTTCCGGCGGCGACAGGAGGCGGGCGCCGCGGCCGATGGAAGGAATCGGGCGACAGTCTATCCGGTACGCGCGGCGCTGGCGACTGCGGCGCGGGAAGCGGGTGGCCGGTCATGATCGGACAGGCTGGCGGCAGCGCGCCTGGCGGTCGGGTCGTGAGAGGGAAGGATGCGACATCACGCGGCGTGGATTGAGCCCGAAGGAGCGGAAGAGGCGGAAGAGGCGCGGCGACGGCCCGGCCCGGGGTGAGCGCATGCCGGCCCGCCGCGTCCACGGCGATCTCGCTACAGAGCCACTGTCAATGACTCGAACAAGGCACTTCGCGCTTCGGCAACGGCGTTTCGTGCGCCGGTTCGAAATCGGCTTCGCGTGTGCCCGACGGCGTCAGCGACACGAAATGCATCGCGGTGCCGCTCCCCGGAAAGCCGGCGATACCGGTCAACCCCCACGGAATCGGCGAACGCTGCACGCCGCTCGCTGAAATGTCCGACGGCCCGAGCGCCAGCGTCAGCAGCCGCCCGTCGCGGATCGGTACGTACGCATGCGTGCCGGACACCCCGATGCCGGATTCGCGCACCGACGCCGGCAGGCAGTCGAGCGTCGCCGTGCGGCGGCCGTCCGGCGCGATCAGCATCGCGACGCCGCGATCGTCCGCCGTCGTCGTGACGACGATGAAGCGGTCGATCTCCTGCACGTAAGCCGACGAATACACGTAATACTGGATCGCGTCGTTCAGCGTCCCCCGCTTGTCCAGCTTCGCCGTGACCGGGTCGAACATCGCGTATTCGAGCGTCGCGTCCGTGCTGCCTTCGATGTATTTCTGCCACACGAGCAGCGCCGTATGCGGCGAGCCCGCGACGACGGGCCACCACTCGCGGCGGTGCGGCACGACCGCGACATGGTTCAGCACGCGCCCGGCCGCGTCATAGGTTTTCACGTACACGCCGTTGCCGGTGCCGAGGTTGTCGACGCCGCCGCCGTCGACCCAGTCGGCCGAATAGAACACGACGAAGCGGTCGGCCGCCGTGGCGACATGCCCCGAGTGGCCGCCCGATTCGACGTCGTTCGGGTAGGGCTTGATCGGCTTCAGGTCCCGGCGGTAGACGCCGTAGCGCTGGCTGACTTCCTGCGGCGCATTCCAGCCGTCCTCGAACGTGACGAAGATGTCGCCGCGCGCGTTCTGCGCGATCGACACGGGCTCCTGCGCCTCGGGGCGGCTGATGAACGTGTGGACGTGCAGCAGGTTCGGCTTGCCGGGCAGCCATTCGCCGACGTACACGTCATGCGGCCAGCTGCCGCCGCGCATCGCGCCGCGCGGCACGACACCCGAGCTGCTGAAGAACACCCAGCGCTTGCCGTTGCCGGCGTCGGCCACGCCGATGCCGTGCATGAAGCTGCGCGGATCGACGGCCGGGTGAGATGAAGGGGCGCCCTGCACGGTGACCGTATGCACGGCCGGCGTGGCGGCGAAGGCGGGCGGCATCGCCATGACGATGCCGCATGCGCCGCACAGCGCGGCCGCTACACACTGCGCGACCGCCGGTGCCGGGCGCGTTCGCCGCTTCATTCGACGGTCACCGATTTCGCGAGGTTGCGCGGCTTGTCGACGTCGGCGCCGCGCGCGCAGCCGACGTGATAGGCGAGCAGTTGCAGCGGAATCACGTTGACGATCGGCGACAGCACGTCGCCCGATTCGCGCACGCGGATCAGGTGCGTGTCGCGGTCGGCGTCGATCCCGAGCTGGTCGCCGGCCAGCACGTAGAGCCGTCCGCCGCGCGCGCGTACCTCGGCCATGTTGGATTTCAGCTTCTGGAACAGGCGGTCGTCCGGCGCGATCGTGACGACCGGCATCGCGCTCGTGACGAGCGCGAGCGGGCCGTGCTTCAGTTCGCCGGCCGCATAGCCTTCCGCGTGGATGTACGACACCTCCTTGAGCTTCAGCGCCCCTTCCATCGCGATCGGGAAATGAATGCCGCGCCCGAGGAACAGCGCGTTCTCGGTGCGTGCGAACTTCGTGGCCCAGCCCATGATCTGCGTTTCGAGCGCGAGTGCGTGGCCGATGCGCTCGGGCAGCGCATGCAGCTGCTTCAGGTGCAGCGCGACCTGCTTCGCGTCGAGCCGGCCGCGCAGCTGCGCGAGCGTCAGCGTCAGCACGAACAGCGCGACGAGCTGCGTGGTGAACGCCTTGGTCGACGCGACCCCGAGCTCGATGCCGGCCCGCGTCAGGAACCGCAGCGGCGCGTTGCGCGCGATCGTGCTGGTCGCCACGTTGCAGATCGCCATCGACAGTGCCTGACCCATGTCGCGCGCCTGCTCGATCGCGCCGATCGTGTCGGCCGTCTCGCCCGATTGCGAAATGCCGACGACGAGCGTGCGCGGATCGGGCACCGTCTCGCGGTAGCGGAATTCGCTGGCGATCTCGACCTGGGCGGGCACGCCCGCGATGGCCTCCAGCCAGTACTTCGCGGTCAGCCCCGCGTAGTAGCTGGTGCCGCAGCCGAGCAGCAGCACGTTCCTCACTCGCGACAGCAGCGCGCGCGTGTCGTCGGTCGCGTCGAACAACGCCGGCGAAATCGTGTCGATGCCGTCAAGCGTGCTGGCGATCGCCTTCGGCTGCTCGAAGATCTCCTTCTGCATGAAATGCTGGTACGGGCCGAGCGCGGCGTCGCCTTCGCGCGCCTTCACCTGGCACAGCGGGCGCTGGGCCTCGTGCCCGCCCGAGTCGACCACGGCGATCCGGTCCGGCGTGATCAGCGCGACGTCGCCGTCTTCCAGGTAGACGAAGCGGTCGGTCAGGTCGCCGAGCGCCGCGCAGTCCGACGCGAGGTAGTTCTGTTCGGCGCCGATGCCGATCACGAGCGGCGAGCCGGCGCGTGCGGCGACGAGGCGCTGCGGCTCTTTCGCACTCAGCACCGCGATCGCGTACGCACCGTGCAGCCGCTTGACGGCGCGCACGACCGCGTCGAACAGGTCGTCGCGATAGAGGCTGTGGATCAGGTGCGCGATCACCTCGGTGTCGGTCTGGCCGCGAAACGTATAGCCGCGCTCCCGCAGCTCCACGCGCAGCGCGTCGTGGTTCTCGATGATGCCGTTGTGCACGACCGCGATCGTGTCGCCCGACATGATCGGATGCGCGTTCATTTCGGACGGTGCGCCGTGGGTTGCCCAGCGCGTATGCGCGATGCAGGTCTGCGCTTCGAGGCCGAGCGTCAGCACGCGGGCCTGCAGGTCGGTCACGCGCCGCAACGTGCGTTCGCTGCGCAGGCGGCCGTCGTCCTGTACGGCAATGCCGCACGAATCGTAGCCGCGATACTCGAGCCTGCTCAGCGCATTGACCAGTTGCGGCACCTGATTGTTCAGGCCGCTTGCTCCGACGATTCCGCACATGATTCACCTCGTCCACAAAAGGTTGCCGTGCTGCCGGCGAAGTGCGGCAGCACGGTATCTGGAGCGGCGCCGCGTCGCACGAATGACATCCCCGTGCGCAGCGGCGCGTCTCCGCTGACCTACTCGCGGGGCTGCGGCCCCGCGTGGGCTACCCATTCGATGTCGGAAATCGAGCCGTTCGCGTCGTGCGACGCGACGAGAATGCGCGTCGTGCGCCGCGCGCCGCGCCGGCGGGCGCTTGCCAGCACGGTCGGCGGCACCGAGCGCACCTTCGCGCTGGCCGAGCGCCGCAGCATCTTCGACACGCGCAGCCGGTAGGCCAGCGGATGCACGACGCGTCCGGCGATCAGCCACATGACGATGGTGCCCGCGATGAGCGCGATGCTGGTCGCGTAGAACACCATCTGTTCGATCGGCATCTCGGCCGGATTGAACGGCAGCAGGTAGCGGTACGTGTAGATGCAGATCGATGCCCACACGGCGCCCACCAGCGCCGGCCGCAGGAGCCGGAACCAGATGGTCAGCACGGACCCGATGATGCGGCCGCGCTCGGCGATCAGTTCGCGCGGTGCGCGCAGGGAAAGGTCAATAATCGGTGCGTTCTTCATGTTGAATGCCTCGGTCGGGGCTGACCCATACGGCCCGCTTGCCGCGGCCCCGCAGCACGATGGCTGGCAGGGCGACGACGGTGGTGATCATGCTGATCAGCCAGAAGGCGACGGGATACCAGATGGTGTCCAGGAAATACATCAGGAGTTTCTCGTCGTAACGACGATCGATCATGCTGCCGATGATCAGTTGCAGGATGCAGGTGGCGACCAGCAGCATGCCGTGCCAGTGCGGCACGACCGATACGTGCCAGTCTTGCGGCAGCGGGTACACGACATTGATGAGCGCGAGCAGCAGGATGAACGACATCGAGTACGCCCATGCGATGCCGATCAGGTACTCGGCGAACAGCGGCCACATCATCATCTGCGTCGGCCGCGCGAGCGTGCCCGCGTACTTCATCAGCACCTGGATGCCGCCCTTCGACCAGCGCAACCGCTGCCGGTACAGGCCCTTCACCGTCTCGGGCATCAGGATCCAGCTCAGCGCGTGCGGCTCGTACACGACGCGCCAGTCGCGGCACTGCAGCTTCCAGCTGATGTCGATGTCCTCGGTCAGCATGTCCGAACTCCAGTAGCCGACGTCGGCGAGCGCGGTCTTGCGGAACATCGTGATCACGCCGGATACCGTGAAGATGCGGCCGTACACCTGCTGCGTGCGCTTGATCAGCCCGACGATCGACGAGAATTCGCCGACCTGCATGCGGCCGAGCAGTGACGTGCGCGTGCGGATGCGCGGGTTGCCGGTCACGGCGCCGACGCCCGGATCGGTCAGGAAATGCTCGAGCATCCAGCCGATCGCGTCGTGCGCGAGCAGCGCATCGCCGTCGATGCAGAGCAGGTATTCCGCGTTCGACACGGCCGCCGCGGTCGTGAGCCCGACCGCCTTGCCTTCGTTGCGCGCGTGATGGATCACTAGCAACCGCGGGATCTCGACGGCCAGCGCGTTGAGGATCTCGCCGGTGCGATCCTGGCTGCCGTCGTTGACCGCGATGATGTCGTAGTTCGGATACTGCATCCGGTCCAGGTGGCTGATCACGCTGCGCGCGTTCGCGGCTTCGTTGAAGCAGGGCACGACGATCGAGATCTTCGGAATGCCGCTCGACGCGATCGTCCGCGTGGACAGCTCGCGGCCTTCCTCGAGCAGGAAGTAGTGCACGACGCCGCCGATCATCCACAGGTACGACATGAAGAACGGGTAGTAGAAGACGAAATCCTGCAGGCGCTGGATGATGCTGTGGGTGGTCATGGCGTCTTCGTCCCCTGCGTATGTTGTTGCATCAGCGCGTTGATCGAGGTCGGGTCGAGGCGGGACTTCAGCGACATCACGTCGCGCATCGCGTCGAGTTCCGGCTGTCCGTTCAGGAAGTTGTCCGGGTAGTAGCCGAAATTCACCGCGCCTTCGCTGCGCAGCCGCCGCATCTGCGCGAGCAGCGTGCTGGCCGGCACCGGCTTCCGTGCGTGCCAGTCGTACGACTGCAGTTCGAACACGGTGCGCTGCAGGCCGCGCTGCTTCGCGTGCACGGCTTTCACGAGCTGGTCCAGCCAGCCTTCGGGATCCTTCGCCTGCTCCATGTACGGCATCGCCATCAGTGCGACGTAGTCGTAGGTCGCGAGGAAATCGTCGTAGTTCTGCGCGTACCACGCTTCCGATTCGGGCTTGAGCACCGGCATCGCGAAGATGTTGCGCGCGGTCAGCACGTCGCCCACGTTCTGATGGGCCAGCACGATCTGCTCCAGCTGCCTGGTCAGGTCGATCAGGTAGCGCGACTTCTGCCGGGTCCAGCGCTTCAGCAGGTCGGGGTTCTCGCGGATCTTGCCGACGTCGGCCGGCAGCCCCCACTGCGAATAGATGCGCTGCGCGTGCCGGCCCGCATCCTCGTAGTCGTCGAGCACCGCGTCGTCGCTGAACAGGATGCCGCTGAACGACGCGTGCTTGCTGAGATCCTCGTAGACCTGCTGGATCATCAGCCGCGCATCCGGATCGAACGGGCTCAGCCGGAACGTGCGCGTGCCGTTCTCGCGGGCCGGCGCGCCGCCGTAGGCGCTCACGGCCTCGAGCCCGCGCAGCTTGTCGGCCGGCGGCCGGAACGCGAGCACCGGCATCCATGCATACACCTGCACGTTGGCGCGCGTGTTGAGCTGCCATGCGGCGCGCGAGAACAGGTCGGAGCGCATCGGCAGGTGCCGGTTCGGGAAATACACGGATTCGGCCACGCCCGTGCCTTTCGGGTCCGCATACGCTTGCAGGTACACCGATTTCGGCTGCATCCGGTAGATGCGTTCGATCAGCTTGCCGAGATTCGCTTCCTGCCGCGCGGGGTCCGGATCGTAGACCTGGTCGAGATCGACCTGCACAGTGCGCTCGGGCACATCGACGTCGCCGCGGTTCGACGCCGGCTCGCGCATCGAGCGCTCGAACCCGCCGATGTCGACGTCGTACATCATCAGGATCCGCCGCAACCGGTCCAGCGGCACGTCCGGCGTATTCGGGCCGGCATCGAGACTGAACTGGATGTCCATCCCGAGCGACGTCGAGATCTGGCGCACCGGCTGGTTTTCCGCGCCGTACGGCCACACCATCGACCGTGCGACGATGCCCGTGCGTTCGCGGATCTGCCGCACGCAAGTCTGCAGGTCGTCGTGCACGCGTGCGTGGAATTCGGCGTCGGTTTCGTAGCGCTTCTGGTCTTGCAGGTAGAGATGCGACGTGGTCGCCGGCAATTCGTTGCCCTGCGGATTCGCGACCGCGCCGTGATGGAGGTTGTGGGTGTGGCAGCCGAGCTCGACGAACTCCGACTGGCCGAGCTTCTTCACCTCGTCCCACGACAGGAAATAGTCGCGCGGCACCTGAACCTTGTCGCTGAGGCGGATCGGCGTATCCGGCGGGGTGTCGATCCATGCGGTGACGAGGCCCATCACCGCCGGATACTTGAAGCGCTCGAGCAGCGGCAGCACTTTCGTGTAGTGGCTGCGAAAGCCGTCGTCGAACGTGAGCAGTACCGAGCGCGGCGGCAGCGGCTTGCCGCCGTGCCGCGACTCCTCGATCTGCCTGACCGTGATGGTGTGGTAGTTGTTGGTCTGCAGCCACGAGAAGATGGCGGTCAGCGTGCCGGTATCGACCGCGAACGCGTCGACCATCGCCGTACCGGAGTTGAACGTCGCCATCAGGTTGTCGCGCACGTCATGCATGCAGATCACGCGAAACGTCTTGCCGTCGGCCGGATCGGACGGCGGAAGCAGGTCGATCATCCTGGCGTTGGTCACGCCCGGAAACAGCGAACAGGCGGCAAATGCGCCCATGCATCCACACATGAAGGTCCGTCGGGATTGCAGCATGGCTCGATCTCCTTGCTAGAACGGCAGGTTGACCGACATGAAGCCGGTTTCGGAGCGTTCGCGCTGGCCGTCGTACGCGTGGCTGCTGACCTCCACGCCATAGCTCAGCGTGATGTCGTGCTTGAACGTCCATGCGTGCTCGAGACGCGCGCTCCACAGGGCGCTGGTGCCGAAGCCGCGCTCGTTGTACATGCCGCCGGATACCGAGACGCGCTGCTGCAGCCCCATGTCACCCTTCTTCCACAGCGTCAGCTGGTGCATGACGGTCGCCGCGGCCGCGTAGTCGCGGCCCGGGCTGAAGTACGGCGCGTCCGTGCGCGTGTTGCTGTCGGTGCCGAGATCGAGCGATACGTTGACCTGCTGGTTGGCGGTCGTGTACACGCGCTGCGTGGCGGTCGCCGAAATCTCCTGGTGGAAGTTCGAATCGCTGTAGCGGCTCACGCCGTAGCTCAGCTTGACCTCGCGACGGTCGTTCTGGCGATACACGACCGACACGTTCGCCGAGCGGCCCCAGATGTGCGCGGCATACGCCTTCCACGGCAGCGAGTTGTCGTTGGAGTCGAGTCCGCCGCTGACCGTCCAGTAGTCGTTCAGCGCGTACGCGATCGATCCGCGGCCGCCCGTGCGTCCGTCGCCGCCGAGCGAGCGTGTGACTTCGCCCTGCACGGTGAGCGGCCCGTGCCGGTAGTCGCCGCCGATGCCCGTGCGCGTGCGGCTGACGCTGCCGCTGTCGGTTTGCGCATGGCCGTAGAACGTGTGCGCGAAGACCCGCCAGTTGTCGCCGAACGGTTGCGAATAGAGGTAGCTGTCCGACGTGAAGCTGTTGTCGGCCAGTGCGCTGTTGCCGTGCTCGAAGCTCAGGTCGGTGGTGAACACCGGGCTGCGGTACGCGTTGTAGTCGCGCTTGAAGCCCCGCACGGCGCCGCTGTCCGGGAAGGTGTTGTCCAGCGTCTGGTCGACGTACTTCGCGGTCGCGTAGTCGTCGGCCGTGAGCGATGCGCGACCGAGGCCCGCGAGCATCTCGACGCTGTCGGGGTGGTCGGTCAGCGACGCGCGATACATCGCGATCGCCTGGCGCGGGTGAGACTGGCCCGACACCGCGTCGGCGTGCGCGGCGCGAACCTCCGCGTTGAACGGCACCTCCTTCTCGAGTTCTTCGAGTGCGGCGATCCCTTCATCGGGGTGACCCGTGAAGACCAGGTATTGCGCACGCAGCCGGTAGTAGCGCAGATAGTCGCTTTCTCCCGGACCGACGTTGGTCACCTGCTTGGCCGGCGGCAGCGACGCGCCCATGTCGTCGAGCGCCTGCTTTGCGTCCGCCGCGCGTCCCTGGTCGACGTACGACCAGAACAGCCCTTCGCGCAGTTCGATCGGACGCGTGCGCTCGCCGTACTGGAAGCCGCGGGTCGCGCGATCCGTCGGCGACGCGGTCGCCTGCTTCAGCGCACGCTGGTACACGGCATTCGCCTTGCCCGGTTCGCTCAGGTACAGGTAGGCGTCGCCCACGGCCGCCAGCGCGTCGATCGAAATTTCCGCGTTGGACGGAATCGTCTCGAACGTCGCGACGGCCTGCTTCATGTCGCCGCGCGCCGCAAGGGCGACCGTCCGGTCGCCCGCGAGCGCGGTCCTGACCGGCGTGTACTCGGGCGTGGCCGGCATCCGCTTGTCGAGATCGTCTGCCGCGCGCAGCGCGTTGTCGATCCCGTCGAAGCGGTCGGCACTCGTCATCGAGCGCGACTTGTCGCGGCCGCCGCGCACCTGCTGGCGAATCGACAGTTCTTCCAGTTGCGCGATGTCGACGGCAGAGAACGCATCGGGGCGGGCCTTCGCTTCATCGAGCGCCTTGACCGCGCCGCCGCTCGCCGCGAGGCCGAACACGTCGTTGCGCACGGTCTCGACGTCGGCGGTACGCAGATTCGGCGCTTGGGCATTCGGCGCTTCGACATCGGGCCCCTGCGATCGCTGGGTCGGCTCGCCGGGTAGCTGGGCGCCGGGCGTCTGCGCGTTCGGCGCCGGGGACGACGGCGGCGGCGCGCCAGGCATCTGCGGAACCGGCGCGGGCGAGTTCGGCATCGGGGTGC
Organism: Burkholderia sp. Se-20373; assembly: GCF_017104705.1. Taxonomy (NCBI): domain Bacteria; kingdom Pseudomonadati; phylum Pseudomonadota; class Betaproteobacteria; order Burkholderiales; family Burkholderiaceae; genus Burkholderia; species Burkholderia sp. Se-20373. The sequence goes on from NZ_JAAGPH010000151.1 coordinate 18,162, forward strand.
CGGATACCTGCGCGGTTTGCGTCGGCGCGAGCGGCGGCGTGGCGGGTGCGGCTGGTCCGATCTTCGGCGCGGTGTCCGAAGGCGGCGCGAGCG